>CAKNOI010000015.1 GCA_930990125.1 uncultured Clostridiaceae bacterium
TAGAGATGCTAGGCACCATTGTTATGCGTATCGTATTTTGCAAGGAGATACCATTGTAGAAAGAGCAAGTGATGATGGAGAACCTTCTGGTACAGCAGGAATGCCAATGCTCACCATTTTAAATAAGAAGGAGCTTTGCAATGTATTGGCAGTTGTAACAAGATATTTTGGTGGAATTTTGTTAGGTACTGGAGGGTTAGTTCGAGCTTATTCTGGTGTAGTAATGAATGCTTTAGAAAAAGCAAATCTAGTAGAAGAAATAATGGGAACACAGCTAACAATAGAAATAGAATATGCATCACTAGATAAATTTATATATTTTTGTAGAAAAAACGAAATTTACATAGAAAAAATAGAGTATCAGGAAACTGTTTTTTGTACCATTGTTGTAAAAGAAGAAGAACAAATTTCTCTTATTACAAATAGGGAAGAAAATTCTCTAAGTATTTTGAAATGTGAAATATTAGGTAAAAAAATCCTCCGAAATACTATAAAAGAAAAATAAAATGGAAAATAATTGAAATTTTTTAAAAAACTATTGCAAAATTAGTAGAAAAGTAATATAATGCAACTGTAAAAAATTAACAAAATAAAAAGTAGGGGGAGTTTAAAATTGAAAGAAAAAATTACAGTTTTTATTGCAGATGACAACGTAGACTTTGCAACAAATTTAAGTGGATATTTAGAAAAAGAGGAAGATCTAGAAGTAATAGGTATGGCAAAAGACGGAGAAGAAGCCTACAATATGATTATTAATACTCAACCAGATGTTGTATTGCTAGATGTTATTATGCCACATTTAGATGGATTAGGAGTATTAGAAAAAATAGGAAAAACAGCCATGTCTAAGAAACCAATTTGTATTATGTTATCTGCAGTAGGACAAGACAAAATCACACAAAGAGCGATTTCACTAGGAGCAGAATATTATGTAGTGAAACCATTTGATATTGAGTTACTAATCCAGAGAATGAAGGAGATAAAATTTTATCAACCAATTCCGAATAAAAGCAACTTTGTTGCTAGAGAAATAAAAGCCCCATACATTGAAATCTCTTCCGAAAACAAAAAAACAGAAGATAACTTAGAAGCTTTAGTAACTAATGTAATTCATGAAGTAGGAGTACCTGCTCATATTAAAGGATATCAATATTTAAGAGAAGCTATTATGATGGTAGTAAACGATATTGACATCATTAATCAAATAACAAAACAATTATATCCAGACATCGCAGAAAAATTTAAAACGACACCAAGTAGAGTAGAAAGAGCTATCCGCCATGCCATAGAAGTAGCATGGTCCAGAGGTAAAAACGATGAAGTAGAAAATATATTTGGCTATACCATATCAGCAAGTAAAGGAAAACCAACCAACTCAGAATTTATCGCAATGATTGCAGATAAATTAAGACTAGAATTAAAGAGTGCATAAAATCTGTTCTAAAATTTTTTTGTTGTCATTTAAACTAAAAATTTCTTCTAAAATATATTCGAGGTGATAAGAGTGTTTACAAAAATAAAACAAATATAGGATAAGGTAGTTAATCAAATAACAAAAAAGAAATGTGAATGTTTTGTGAATTTTAGCGGTCTGTGCTTGACACTGCTAAAAGAAGTGATATAATTAGTAATGTAAAAGATAAAAGATATCTTTTATAAAAACATATGTGCTACCAAAGATGGTGTCAACACATAAAAAGAAAGGAAGTAGATTTATATGATGATGATACCAAGAAGAAACCATGGCTTTGATTTATTAGGAGAAATGTTTAGTGATCCATTTTTCACAGAAGGTGAAAGTAAAGTAATGAGAACAGACATTAAAGAAAAGAAAGACAAATATTTAATTGACATTGATTTACCAGGTTATGAAAAAGAAAATATTAAACTAGAAGTAGAAGATGGATATTTACTAGTACATGCAACAATGAATTCGGACAAAGAAGAAAAAGAAGAAGGCAAATATGTAAGAAAAGAAAGATATGTAGGTTCTTGTTCAAGAAGTTTTTATGTAGGAGACGATGTAAAGAGCGAGGATATTAAAGCATCTTTTAAAAATGGAACATTAAAAATTGAAGTTCCAAAGAAAGAGGAAAAAGAAAAAATTGCAGAGAAAAAATATATTCCAATTGATGGAGAATAAAATAATAAAATAAGATAAGAGAAAACATCCACAAAAACATAGTATATGCATATAATATAAGTAAGAGGAGGAAAGACTATGTGTTGTGGATGTTTTCAATTGGATATAGGTAAAGCCATACTCATAGGAGTAATGGTATTAGTGGTAGTAATATCTTTTCTAATAGTATTATATATACAAAGCATTTCACCAGAACGTGATATTTTAACGGCAATAGCTGTTAATGGTGACAATACGCAATTAGGAACTACGTATATTCGTTTTAGTCAAAATGAAATAGTAGAAGGAAATGCCATTAGTCATGAACCAGGCGCTAGTGAAATACTAATAGAGGAAACAGGTATTTATCAAATTTCTTATCAGCTTTATGGAGTAAAAGATGCAATAGGAACTTTTCAATTTAATGCTGTTTTAGTGGTAAATAATACTGGATTAGATAGCACGTTTAATGAAAGCCCTATTATTAGAGATAGTGTAAACCGAATGACTTTAACAAGCACAGTAATATTAAAACTAAATGAAGGAGACGTTTTACAATTATCAGGCGTTTCCATAGAAGATATTAACTATCAAAGAGCTAGAATTGATATTGAAAAAATAGGATAAAAGAAAAAGAGGCATTTTGCCTCTTTCCCTTTTTAAAAAAGAATACCATAATAAAGATGAAGAATGCTATCTTGTCAAAACCTTAAAAAGAGTGTATAATAACATAGATATAAAATGATGTTAGGAGGAAGAACAATGGAAAAGAAATCCATATTTAGTGCCATTCAGGCAACAGGAAAATTAACACTTGGAAATTACTTAGGAGCTATCCACAATTGGGTAAAATTGCAAGATGAATTTGCATGTACTTATGCCATTGCAGATTTACATACATTAACAGTACGAAACAATCCAGAAACGATCAGGCAAAATATAATGGATCTGTTAGCAGTATTATTAGCAGCAGGAGTAGATCCCAATAAGGCAACCATATTTATCCAATCTCATGTAGCAGCACATAGTCAAATGGCATGGGTATTAAATTGTTATACCTATATGGGAGAACTTTCTCGTATGACACAATTTAAGGATAAATCCGCAAAACATGCAGATAATATTAATGCAGGACTTTTTACCTATCCGGTACTAATGGCAGGTGATATTTTATTATATAAGGCAGACCTTGTGCCTGTAGGAGAGGACCAAAGGCAACACATAGAAATTACAAGAGATATTGCGGAACGTTTTAATAAATTGTATGGAGAAACCTTTGTTATTCCAGAACCATATATATTAGGAGTAGGCGCAAGAGTAATGGGACTGCAAAACCCTACCTCCAAAATGAGCAAAAGTAGTACTATTCCAAATGATTCTATTTATTTAACAGATACAAAAGACGAGATTGTTAAAAAAATAAAAAAAGCAGTTACCGATTCAGAAGGCATTGTAAGATACGATGTAGAAAATAAGCCGGGTATTAGTAATTTAATTTCTATTTATGGAGCAATCCAAAACAAAACCAAAGAAGAAGTGGAAAAAGAATTTGAAAATGCTAATTATGGAAGCTTTAAAAATGCTGTGGCAGAAGCGGTTGTTGGAGTAATAGAACCATTACAGCAAAAATACCAAGAAATAATAAAAGATACTACATATATGGAAAAAGTATATCGTGAAGGTGCTAAAAAAGCAGAAGTAATAGCAAATGAAACTATGCGTGAAGTATATGAAAAAATAGGTTTAGTACTTTAAGTACTAAACCACTATTTTAAAGGAGAATAAACATGTTTGTAGATTATGCAAAAATAACAATTCAATCTGGAAATGGAGGAGATGGAGCTATCTCTTTCCGTAGAGAAAAATATGTAGCAGCAGGAGGACCAGATGGTGGAGATGGAGGAAGAGGTGGAGACATCTATTTTAGAGTAGACAAAGATATGAATACCTTAATTGATTTTAAATACAAAAAGAAATTTAAAGCAGAAAACGGACAAAACGGTAGTGGAGCCCGTTGCTATGGAAAAAGTGGAGAGGATTTATATATTGATGTGCCATTAGGAACGGTTATTAAGGATTCTGCTACTTCTAGAGTAATAGCAGACCTTTCTACTCCAGAACAAGTAGAGCTTGTATTAAAGGGGGGTAAAGGGGGTAAAGGTAATGCACACTTTGCCACTTCCACAAGACAAGCTCCTAGATTTGCTATTGATGGAGAAAAAGGAGAAGAAAAAGAATTAATTCTAGAATTAAAATTGCTTGCAGATGTAGGTTTAATAGGATTTCCTAATGTAGGAAAATCTACACTATTATCTATGGTAACAGCAGCAACTCCTAAAATTGCAGATTATCATTTTACTACTTTGGAACCAAATTTAGGAGTGGTAAAAACAAAAACAGGAAATAGTTTTGTAATAGCAGATATTCCAGGAATTATAGAAGGTGCAAGCGAAGGAACAGGACTAGGACTTCAATTTTTAAGACATATTGAACGTACTAGATTGCTTCTTCATGTAATAGATGTATCTGGCTCAGAAGGTAGAAATCCTTTGCAAGATTTTAATACCATCAATGCAGAATTAAAAAAATATAGCGAAAAACTAAGTAAAAGAAAACAAATTATAGTGGCAAATAAAGCAGACGTTATAACAGACGAAGCTTTGTACCAAGAATTAGAAAAAGAAGCGAAAAAACAAAACATAGAAATCTACAAAATTTCTGCAGCTACTAAACAAGGAGTAGACGAATTGATGGAACGAGTAGAGCAAGTATTGCGAGAGCTTCCAAAAGAAAATACCATCGTAGAAGTAGAAGAAAAGAAAATATATACATTAGAAGAAGAGAAAAAAGGCTTTGAAGTAGAAAAACTAGATAAAAAATATGTAGTGGTAGGAAAAACAGCAGAAAGAATTATTGGCAGAATTAATATTGATGATAATGAATCCATGTATTATTTCCAAAAAATGATGGAAAATAGCGGTATTAATGAAGAACTAAAACGAAAAGGAATACAAGAAGGAGATATTGTACAAATTGGAGATTTAGAATTTGAATGGTATGAATAGAAAGGAAGAAAAATCGTGGAACTTGCACAAGAGTGGAAAGATTATGAAATATTAGACATGGCAGATGGACAAAAGCTAGAAAGATGGGGAAAACAAGTGTTAATTCGTCCAGACCCACAAATTATTTGGAAAGAAAAAACATATCCAGAGTTATGGAAAAAAGCAAATGCAACCTATTTAAGAAGTAATACAGGAGGAGGTAACTGGGAATACAAAACCAAACTTCCAGAAAGTTGGAAAATACACTATAAAAACTTAACATTTCAAATTAAACCAATGGGATTTAAACATACAGGACTTTTTCCAGAGCAAGCCGTAAACTGGGATTGGATGACACAAAAAATTAAAAGCGCAGGTAGAAATATAAAAGTACTAAACCTATTTGCCTATACAGGAGGAGCTACAGTAGCCTGTTTGTCAGCTGGAGCTTCTGTATGCCATGTAGATAGCTCTAAAGGAATGGTAGCATGGGCAAAAGAAAATGTAATAGCATCTGGTTTGCAAGAAAAACCAGTTCGTTATTTAATTGATGATGTGGTAAAATTTGTTCAAAGAGAAATACGAAGAAATAACAAATATGATGCCATTATTATGGACCCGCCATCCTATGGTAGAGGAACAAATGGGGAAGTATGGCAATTTGAAAACAATATTTACGATTTAGTTCGTTTATGTACACAAATTTTAACTCCAAACCCACTATTCTTTTTAATTAATTCTTACACCACAGGGATTTCTGCAAAAGTACTAGAAAATATTTTGTGGGAAACAGTACAAAAGCACAAACAAGGCAAACTCTCTTCTGGAGAAATTGGACTACCAATGAAACATTCATCACTTGTATTACCTTGCGGAATTTATGGAAGATGGGAAGAAAAAGAAAATGGATGATATAAAAATACTATATGAAGATAACCATATTATTGTGGTAGTAAAAAAGCCAAATATCCCTTCCCAGGCAGATAAAACAGGAGATAAAGACATGTTAACTATCCTAAAAGAATACTTAATACAAAAATACCATAAAAAAGGAAATGCATACTTAGGGCTAGTACATAGGTTAGATAGACCAGTAGGTGGTGTTATGGTATTTGCCAAAACTTCAAAAGCTGCCGGACGATTAAGTGAGCAAGTAAGGGATAAAACAATGAAAAAGGAATACTTGGCAATTGTAGACGGAAAGTTTACTAAAAAAACAGGTGTATTAGAAAACTACATGCTAAAAAATGAAAGAACCAATACCAGCAAAATTGTAGATAATACAGTAAAAAATGCAAAATATGCAAAACTAGAATATGAAGTATTGGGCTATAACCCAGAAATTAATTTATCAGTAATAAAAATAAAGCTATATACGGGAAGACATCATCAAATCCGCGTACAAATGGCAAATATAGGGCATAGCTTATGCGGAGACCAAAAATATGGTACAAGAGGAAGAGGCAAACAAATTGGATTGTGGGCATGTACTTTAACTTTTTTACATCCTATTACAAAAGAAGAAATGAGTTTTCACTCTATTCCAGATAAAATTGGTTCTTGGAAAATATTAGAAGGAATAGTATAAAATAAGGGGAGAAAAAATGAAAATAAACTTATCTAAAACTCAAAAAAATATATTAGAATGGATTATTTGTATTGTCATTGCCATCGTTATTGCTGCCAGAAGATACCATTACAGAATCCTATCTTTTAACAGATTTTACTGTTCCAGAAGGTTATGTTTTTGCTATGGGAGATAACAGACAAAAAAGCACAGACTGTAGGGATTTTGGCTGTATACCAATAGAAAAAATAGAAGGAACTGTGTTAATAAGATTTTGGCCATTACATAAAATGGGAAAGGTAAGGTAAACGAGGATATACTAAAAGAGCTAGAAATAACATCTAGCTCTTTTTTTTGTAAATAATTTAATATTATGTATATTTTACGAAAATAGGAAAATACAACATAAAAAAGAAAATATAAATTTTTCTATCAGAAAAAACCATTTTCATAAAAAGAATAAAACATTGTTACATTTTAAAATTATAATAATCTCAAGAAAAGAGGAAATAAAATGATAGATAATATATGTTCCTATTTAACAAATAAAATGAAAATAAGAATGCCAGACATAGATGAAGAAAAGGCAGAAATTCTAGATTATGGTTTGCATCTTATCATAGGTGAAATACCAAAAGTATTTATTATGATAGGATTAGCTTTTCTATTAGGTGTAGGAGAGTTATCCATCTTAGCTTTTCTTCTGATATTACCATATCGTAGTTTTTCTGGCGGATTCCATTTAAAAACACATCTAGGATGTATTTTATGTACAACTTCCTTTTATGCAGGAACCGCTTTACTAAGTAAATATATAACCTTAACAGAGCCAGTAAAATATATTGCCATTATAGCGGTATGGATATTTGGAATGATTATGATAAAACTTTATGCACCAGCAGACACAGAA
The DNA here is from genome assembly GCA_930990125.1 of uncultured Clostridiaceae bacterium. Classification (GTDB taxonomy): domain Bacteria; phylum Bacillota; class Clostridia; order TANB77; family CAG-508; genus CAKNOI01. The sequence continues at coordinate 7,644 of CAKNOI010000015.1, forward strand.
AATGTACCAGTTATCAGCAAAAAAGAAAGAAGAAAAAGAAAAATAGCATCTTATATAATGTTGTCCATCAGTTTGCTAGCAGCAGCTATTATACCAAATAGAATTATCTCCAATATTCTTTTATTTGGAATGTTGATACAAACACTATCAATTACTAGACTTGCTTATAAGATTACCAAAAACAAATATGGCTATGAAGAATACGAAAAAGGTAATTTAAAATTAGATTAATATTACAGTATTTCTGTTCTATGAAATGCTTAGTATTATACATATAATAAATAAAAAGGGGGGGAAAGTCATGTTAAAATTCTTAGCAAAAATGGCAGAAAAATATGCAAAATCAACAAATACAGCTTGCTGGATATTTTGTACATTACATCAACCAAAAATGCCAGCAGAGTTAATAAAAAAAGATTAAACATTAGAGGATAAAAATAAAATTTCCTTTTGACTCAAGCAACAAATAGAAATCTATAAAAATCTAAAAAATCTATACTATTTTAGTATAGATTTTTATAAATATATTTCTAACTGTTGTGTAAAATAAATGCTATCTTTTGTAGTGTATAAATTCAAATTGTTCCTTTTCTTTAAAATTTGCCTTACTTCCCATAAACCAAGTCCGTGAGAACTTTCTTCTTCAGATTTGGATGTAAAACCTTTTTGAAAAATCTGTTCAGTATCAACATCTTTATTAGTATAAGTATTTTGAATAATTACTAACTGTCTATTTCTTTTTTCATCATTTCGGAACGAGACGTTCATTATTTTTTCATCACATTTAGAAGCTGCTTCAATAGCATTATCCATTAAAATTCCTAAAATTCTAGTAAACTCATATATTTTCATGTTGATTGTATTTAAGTCTAGAAATACTTCTAAATTTATTGTAATACCTTGTTCATTAGCAAGATAGTATTTGGATGCAAGCAAACTATATATAGGTGGGTTATTTATAACAGATGGATTTAATGTGGTTAAATTATTTCCACGTTGACAATCTTCTAATAGTTGTGAGTAGTATTTTTTTAATCCTTTTACATCTTCAGTAGCAACATATCCGACCAATAGTCTGAACAATATTGGCAAAGTCATGTTTAAAAGCACGGATATTATCATATAAAATACTTAGAGTCTTGTTATACATTCTTGTTTCTTCTAAATTTTGATTTGCTATTTCTAATTTAGTGGTATTGGTTAAATTGTAGAAACTAATAATTGTAAACGCTATTAAGCTCAGTAGACTTAACAAAATAATAGAAATAGGTAAACAATTCGAATAATAAGAACTAATATAAAATTGAGTTCCTATAGCAATAATAGCAAATATAGCATTAATTAATAAAATTTTTTTCCCTTTTTTATTAATCTGATCTAATAAAGTAATATTAAAATTAAATTTTTTTACCAATAGATAAAGTACAAAAATTGTAAAATAAAATACACAACTGCTAATAATCCTAAAAATTGGTGTTTCTAACATGGTTGTATACGGAATCGTAAAACAAATAGAATATAATTTTACTAGGATATTATCAACAATTGCTCCAATAGAGAATTGGATAATGATTGCTATTATACATTTGCTAACAGATACATTTAAAATAAATATAATGGATAAAGTTATAGTTAGCATATTTGAAATTGTTCCAAATGGTTCTGACATAAAATTTTTCGTAATAAAACTTAACAATGAAATTGTTAATACATATATAACTTTTCTTTTTTTAGTAGTTTCAATATTCAAAATAGTAGTGAATAGAAGCATAGTAACAGTAGCTTCTATGAAGATAAGTGGAGAACTAATATAATTAGCCATTTGCATATTGGGCGTTGTTAGCACTGACCAAATAGTTTGTAATAGATTCATGATTTTTAAAAACCTCCATAAATTCATTTTTATATTTAGGACCAATATAACAAATACTGTTGTCCTTTAACACGATGATGTTATTACTCATTTCTACTCTTGAAATATTATTTAAGTTTACCATGTAAGATTTATGGCAACGTACAAAATCGTTTGAAAGTTGGTTTTGTATTTTAGTAAAAGAAGTATAAGATTCATAATCTCTGGAACCAGTATAAAAAGTTAGTTTCATTCCGTTTCTCTTTATATAGTTAATATCTTCTTTATTAATTACTAATTTTCCATTATCTAATTTTAAATAGTTTGCTGGTGCATGAAAAATGTCGTTAAATAACCTTTCAACAGTTTCTTCTAATCTTTCTAGAGTGAGAGGTTTTGCAATATAATCAAAAGTTTTTACTTTGTATGCAATCATCGCATATTCTAAGTGTGCAGTTGTGAAAATAAGATACATTTCTTTGTTCGTTTCTCTAATCTTTTGAGCAACTTCCAATCCGGGTCATAGTATCTTTTAAATTAATATCTAAAAATAAAGCATCTACGGGGTTGTTCTCTACATAATATAAAAGTTCATCTGCTTTGGTAGTAGCATAATTTACTTCCGCGTCATAATTGTTTTTTATCAAAATAGATTCTAACATAGCCTTAAATTTTTCAAGAATATTAGGATTATCATCACAGAGAACGAAATGTAACATATTTTAGTCCTCCTCGAATAGTTTTTAATATAGGATTGAAAAATAAAAAAAGGAAATGTATATTTCGACAAAACCATAGATTATTCCCTAAAATTTTCCAACAACAGTACAATAATAATCTAAAATTGTACTAATGTCAATAGCTAATTCTTCAATTCTTTTAGAAAAATGAGAAGAAATTTAAAAAAATCTCTAAGAATTTTATTTTACAATTTTTACCTTTTATTTTCAAATAATTACAAAAAAATCAGCAATAGCGAACAGTAAAGTAATTTATAAGTAATAGCAGTAATAAAAAACAAACACATTCATACAATAAAAAAAGAAAACATAGAAAGAGGTGGAAGTATGACTTCATTTGGAACCAAAAACAAAACAAAAATGTTGGTAATGCTTGTTTTGCTAGTAGGAGTGTTTTGCATAGCATCGCTATGGTCTGGAGAAGAAACAAAACCAGTAGTAGCCTCAGAGGTAAGCAATAAAACTATCGCTTGGGGAGTAAAAAGAGAAAAAGACCACAAACAACCAGATTTGGGTACGCAAAATAGAAAAATATTAGAAGCAAATGACGGGATATGCATGGGAAATGCAGAAGAAAAAGTAGTATACTTAACATTTGATGAAGGATATGAAGCGGGATATACCGATAAAATATTAGAAGTATTAAAAGCAAATAATGTAAAAGCAACCTTTTTTGTTACAGCACACTATGTGAATTCAAGACCAGAACTCGTAAAGCAAATGATTGAGGAAGGACACATTGTAGGAAATCATACGGTGAATCACAAAAGTATGCCTACATTATCAGAGGAGCAAATAAAAACAGAAGTGATGAATTTACATACAGCTGTTTACGAAAAATTTGGGTATGAAATGAAATATATAAGACCGCCTAAAGGAGAATTTAGTGAGAAAACTTTACAAGAAACAGGCAAACTAGGTTATACTACCGTTTTATGGAGTTTGGCTTATGATGATTGGGATGAGAACCATCAAAAAGGGGAAGAGTATGCCAAGACAAAAATTATAGAAAATATTCATCCGGGAGCGATTATCTTGCTACATGGAAATTCAAAAGATAATGCCAATGTGTTAGATTTTTGCATTAAAGAGATAAGAAATATGGGCTATGAATTCAAAAGTTTAGACGAATTTAAAAAATAACAGAAAGGTTAGGGAGAATGGGAAATGTTTAAAAGAAAAAAACAAGAAGAGCCAGATGGAAAGAACAAAAGAAAAAAATTAGAAGAAATATTAGAACTTCCCAAAGAAGTGATTTCTGATAAGCCTAGAGTGACCATTGTAGGGTTTGAACAAATGCTGATAGAGAATTACAAAGGTATTTTGGAATATGAAGAATTTTTTATCAAAATTAGTACACATATTGGTACTATTAATATCAATGGATTTAACATGAAATTAGAGCAATTAACAACAGACGATATTATGATAACTGGAAAAATAGAGAGTATGGATTTAGAAAGTATTACCTAAAGGAACGGAGGAAAGTAAGGTGTTTTTTAAAATACTAGTGTCTCATCTATTGGGATATATGAATATTGTTGTAGAAGGATATTTTATAGAACGTTTTATGAATAGCTGTATTAGCAAAAAAATTCTATTGTGGAACGTAAAAAGAGAAAAAGCTAGTATTTTATATGCCAATATTGGAATAAAGGATTTTAAAAGATTAAAGAAAATAGCGAAAACCACAAAATGTAAAGTAAAAATACAAGAGAAAAAGGGGCTTCCTTTTTTAATAAAACGTTATCAAAAAAGAAAACTTTTTTTCATCTGTTTAGTACTTATTTTTCTTGCTATTTTTGTATTGTCCAATTTTATTTGGAATATTGAGGTAACTGGAAACCAAAAAATATCGCAAACAGAAATATTAGAATTACTAGAAAAACAGGGCTTAAAAATAGGTAGTATGAAAGGAAATATTGATACAAAACAAGTGATTCAAAAAGTAAGATTAGAAAGAGATGATATTGCATGGATAGGTATTGAGTTAACAGGAACCAATGCTATTGTAGAAGTAGTAGAAGCAGAAGAAAAACCAGATATGATAAATCCAGAAGAATTTTGTAATATTGTTGCAGATGCAGAAGGCATTATTACTGAGGTAAAAGCATTAAATGGTATTCCACAGGTAAAAAAAGGAGATATTGTAAAGAAAGGTGATATTTTAATATCAGGAACTATTGAAGGAAAGTATACAGAGGTAAGTTATGTACATAGCGAAGGAGAAGTAGAAGCAAAAATTTGGTATAGCGAAAAAACAGAAGTGCCGTATAGGGAACAAAAAATAGAAAGAACAGGATTAGAAGAAAAAAGATATGGAATAAAGATAAATAATTTTCAAATAAATTTTTATAAAACACTTTCAAATTTTGAAAAGTATGATACAATAATAGAGAATAAAAAATTAAAACTTTTTTCTGATTTTTATTTACCTATCACCTTTGTAACAAAACGAAATTACGAAACAAAAGTAAAAGATGTTACTCACTCAAAAGAAGAGGCTACCGATATAGGAATACAAGAGTTAGAGTCAAAGTTAAAGGAACAAATAGGTGAAGACAAACAAGTAGTAGATAAACATGTAAACGTAAAAGAAAAAGAACAAGGAATAGAAGTAGAACTTGTTTATGAGGTACTTGAAAAAATTGGAACCAAAGAGAAAATAGAAGTTTGAAAGGAATGGTATTGTGATGGAAGAAAGAAGTCTTAAAATTTATGCGCAAGAGAAAACCTTTTTTACCAAAATAACAAATACAATAACAAAACTATTAATCCCAACACGTGTTGGAATTAATAATATGATGATTGCAATGAAACGAAGTAATGTGCTAAAAGCGTATGAAAGTTATATAGAAGCAGGCAAGTTAGAAGATCCAGAAAAGCAAAAATCTGCATTAAAAAAATATGAAGATACTTTTGCACTATACTTAGAAGCACTAGATAAATATGTAATGGATTCTATTTATAAAAAAGTAAAAAATGAAACTGCCACAGAATTTGAGAAAAATGCATTATCTAATTACTATTTGGTAATTCATTTGAAGGAAACAGAATATATAGAATATAAATCTAGAAAACAAAAATTTTTATTAGAATTAGATTTTGAAGATTTAAAAGCAGCAGACAAACAAAAAATATTAGAACGTTATTATCCTTTTTATATTTCAAAAATGGATTCCTTATATAAAGGAATTCTAAAGAATTATTCTATTAAATTAGCAGATAATTTAACACCAAAGAACAAACAAGAAATTTATGAAAAAATCTTTGCATTACTACAAGAATATATAGTAGCAATCTTGCCAATAAAAATGAAGACAGAAAACAAAGAAACCTATCAAAATATTCTAGAAGAATACGAAAAACTAGAAAATTATCAAGTAGGAAAATTAGACCAAAGAGATTACATAGAAAAAAATATGCTATTATTAGGAATTAGTAGAAATTTATTTACACACAGCTTACCACTAGTAGTAGCAGAACAATGTTATATTAAACTATTAAAAGATACAAGAAGCTTGATTGTAGATACTAAAATCTTGAAAAAACAAGAAAGAGCCTATGCTTTATTATTAGATTTAATAGAAGACTATAATACCAAGTTACTTTCTACTAAAATCTATTGGGACAAACCAGAACAAAGAGCATGGTATAAAAAATTCTGGGAAGAATTCCAAAAGATAAACGAAATGAAAGAAACAAATCCAGAAGCATATCAAAAACAAAAAGAAATTCTTTTTGTTCGTAGTGATTTAAAAATGGTATATCAAAATGAAAATCGTTATTATAAAATTATTCAATTCTATAAAAAGAAATTAGTAGAATTAGGAGCAATGCGAAACTTAAGAAATAGTTATGAATCCATAGGAAATTATACAAAAAAGAAAGTAAAAGCAAGTTAAAATAGGAGAAAAAAGATGTCACAATATTTAGAACTAATATGGGACAAAATGGAAGAAGACCCAAAACAGAAAGAAACAATACAAACAGTAGTAGAAGCCTGTTTTCAAGCAGAACAGTTAGAAGACAAAAAACTAGTTCTTAGTATTACTTTAACAATTCCAGAAGAAATTCGCAAATTAAATAAACAATATCGAAACATAGACCAAGAAACAGATGTCCTTTCTTTTCCTATGTTTGAAAAACAAGAACTAGAAGAAAGAAAAAATCCAGTAGTAGAAGAAGTATTAGGAGATATTATCATTTCCATTCCAAGAGTAGAACAGCAGGCAAAAGAATATGGTCATAGTGTAGAAAGAGAGCTTGCTTATATGGTAGTACATGGGTTTTATCATTTAATGGGGTATGACCATATGCAAGAAGAAGATAAAAAACAAATGCGAGCAAAAGAAGAAGCTATCCTAGGAAAGTTAAAAATAGAGCGATAATTACCAAATAAAGGGGAGTGCAAATTGAAGAAAGAAAAGCCAGAAATTCATAAATTGCACAATAGCAATTTTATAGAGGCATGTCATAATGCGATTAATGGAATTATTTATGCAACAACAACACAAGGAAATATAAAGAAACAACTAGTAATTGCGGTAGCGGTAATGATTCTTAGTTTGTTTTTTGAATTATCTAGAGCAGAATTTTTATGCTTAACATTTTCTATTGTACTAATTATTGTAGCCGAAATGATGAATACTGCCATTGAAACCGTAGTAGATTTATATACCGACATGTACCATCCAAAAGCTAAAATAGCAAAAGATGTAGGAGCAGGAGCAGTAGTAATAACTGCCTTAAATGCACTTATTGTAGCTTATTTCTTGTTTTTCGAGAAAATAAGTACAATAGGAACATCTATTTTAGAATCTATAGCAAGATCGCCTGCTCATTTAGCATTTGTAGCTATTGTGCTTACTATTATAGCTGTTGTAGCATTAAAAGCAGCAAGTAGTACTAATAAACATAAAAGAATTAACAAACATTTTTGCCCAAGTGGACAATCTGCTATTGCGTTTGCTGCAATGACAGCCATTTGGTTAAATACAAAGGATATTGTGACTTTTACTTTATCTTTAGTATTATCCTTATTAATTATTGAAAATAGAATAGATACCAAAAAAAGAACGATGGCAGAAGTTATATTTGGAGCTTGTATGGGAGTATATAGTTTAACTATTTTTAAACAAGCTTAAGAAAAGAGGGAAAAAATGAAAGTACAAGAAACAAAAGGTGGAATTAAAGTTTTAGTAGTCATTTTAATTCTTTTGATTATTTTAGCTGCAGCGTTATTAGCTATAAAAGTAGTAAACACACAAAAGGAAAAACAGGAAAAGCAAAATCAAATTAGTTCGGAAGAACCAAATCTAGAACCAGAAGAGCCAGAAAAGATAGAAAAACAAATACAAATATATTCTGGAAATGAAAGACCAATTGCTGTTATGATAGATAATCATACAGGAGCATGGCCACAAGCTGGATTAAATGATGCATATCTAGTATACGAAATTATTGTAGAAGGCGGAGAAACTAGATTAATGCCAATTTTTAAGGAAAAGGATTTAGAAAAAATAGGACCTGTACGTAGTGCAAGACATTATTTCCTAGATTATGCACTAGAAAATGATGCTATCTATGTTCATTTTGGACAAAGCCCACAAGCAGGAACAGATATTAAAAGATATTCGGTAAGTGATATTAATGGTCTAGTAGAAAGTGAAAGTGATTTTTGGAGAGTAAAGGATAAGTATGCTCCTCATAATGTAGTAACAAATACACAAAAAATAATGGATTTAGCAAAAGAAAAGGGATATAGGACGATATCTACACAATCTTCTGTACTGCATTATGTAGCAGACGAAGTAGAACTAGATTCCGATATACCAGCTACTAGAATTACTATACCATATTGTAGTTGGAATGTAGTGGAATATCGCTATGATGAAGTAAATAAACGTTATATTCGTTATTCAAAAGGGGAAAAACAAAAAGATTGGGAAACAGATATGGATATTACTACCAAGAACATTATTATTACCTTTGCTAAAAATTCTACTTTAGAGGATGGAGAAGATAAAGACAGACAAACATTAAGCAATATTGGAACCTTAGACGGATATTATATTACGAATGGAAAAGCTATCCGTATTACCTGTGAAAAGAAATCAAGAACAGAAAAAACAATTTACCGAGATGAAGATGGAAACGAAATTCAAGTAAATGACGGAAATACCTATATCCAAATATGCCCAATAGATGCAAAAGTGGTAATAGAATAGAAAAAAGAGGAAAAGAAACTCACATCTTTTCCTCTTTTTTAGGAAAACTTTTGTTTACTTATTAAAAAATACATGGTATAATACTAAAAACAAAAAATGTCAAGTAAAAAATGTCGAAAAAATTTAAAAATACATGCAGTAAAATGACAAAAAAATTACTTAGAACAAGGTATAATGAGATAGAAAGAGGCAAGAAAATGGAAGAGTTTAAATCCGGATTTGTTACATTAATAGGAAAAACCAATGTGGGAAAATCTACACTATTAAATGCATTGGTTGGAGAAAAAGTAGCTATTACGGCCAATAAAGCACAAACAACCAGAACCGAAATTAGAGCAATAGTAAACCGTAAAAATGCGCAAATTATATTTTTAGATACGCCAGGAATTCATAGACCTAAAAATAAATTAGGAGAAACAATGTTAGAAACAGCTTATGGCTCTATGAAAGAGGTGGATGTAATTCTTTTTTTAGTAGATGCTACCAAAAAAGAAATTACCAAAGGGGACACTATTTTATTAGAAAAAATTAAAGAAGCCAAAAAACCTACTATCCTTCTACTTAATAAAATTGATTTAATAGTAAAAGAAGAGTTATTGCCACTTATTCAAAAATATAGGCAAGAATATGATTTTACGGCAGTAATTCCAATTTCTGCAATGCAAAACAATAAAAAAGAGATAGAAACAATTTTATCTGAAATAGAAAAGAACCTAAAACCAGGACCTGCATATTATGATATAGAGGAATATACAGACCAAACAATGCGCGACTTAGTAGAAGAAACAATTCGAGAAAAGGCATTAAGGCTATTACAGGAGGAAATACCACATGAAATTTATGTAGAATGTGAAAAAATGAAAAGAACAAAAACACAGACGAAAGAACCAATTTATCAAGTAGAAGCTGTTATTTATTGTAATCGTAATTCGCATAAGGGCATTATTATTGGAAAAGGCGGAGCAATGCTAAAAAAAATAGGCACTTATGCAAGAGAAGATTTAGAAAAAATGTTAGGGACAAAAGTAAATTTAAAATTATGGGTAAAAGTAAAAGAAGATTGGCAAAACAATGACTACATCCTAAAAAAATTTAAAAAACAAGATTAAAACTGTATAAAAAGATAAAAAATGCAAAAGATAAAAGTAAAGGAAGATTGAAAAATAAAATATCCATTTTTCAAAATTTACTTTCACTTAAGGAGGCGGGAAAATGATTAAACAAATTGCATGGAATATGTTCAAAAAAACAGGCAATATAGATACTTTTATTGAATTAACAAAAGTAGAAAATATAAACAAAAATATTGAGGCGGAAAAAAATGGCATTAATCAAAACCAAGGGGATAATCCTATCGGAAAATAAGATGGGAGATTATGATAAAATGGTAACAATGCTTACACCAGGCTATGGAAAAATTGGGTGCGTTGCCAAAGGTGCAAGAAAGCCCAAAAGCTTACTAATGGCAAGCACGCAATTTTTATGCTTTGGAGAGTACTTATTATATAAAGGAGCAGAAACTTACCACATAAATTCAGCAGAAACAATAGAAATATTTTATCCTATTCGAACCGATTTGGACAAGCTAAAGTATGCATCACATATTACAAAAATCATATTAGAGGTAACAACAGAAAATGAGAATAGTTATAAAGTTTTGCAGTTATTTTTAAACACATTATATATGATTGCAGAAACAAATCAAGACTTAGATTTTCTAATATCTGTGTTTAAACTGAGACTTATTTGTTTATTAGGATTTACTCCTACAATACACGAATGTACACAGTGTCATAAAAAAGAAAATATTTCTTATTTCAGTTTAAAGCAAAATGGGGTATTGTGTAACAGCTGTGGAAAATTAGATACATCTTGCATCCAAATTTCTGCTACTACAGTAGATGCAATTCGTTATATTGTAATGGCACCTCCTAAAAAGATATTTTCCTTTGAGGTACCAAAGGAAGCACAAAGAGAACTAAGCTTAGTAACCAAATTATACTTAAATGCAAAACTCGAAAAAGAATACCCATTAGAGGAATTATTTTGACAAAATACATAAAAATTAGTCCAAATGAGTTGTATTCCAGCTTTCTTTATGGTATAGTAATTTTGTAAAAAAGAATTCAGAAGCAAGGGGGCAAAAAACCTTATGTGGGGAGATATTGCAATTGCGTTTTTATTGGCTTTTATTACAGCTTTTGTAATAACGCCGTATACCATAAAATTGGCAAAAAAAGTTGGTGGAGTAGACATTCCAAAAGATAACAGGAGAATGCACCATAAACCAATGCCAAAATTAGGTGGACTGGCTGTTATCACAGGCTTTCTGGTTTCGGTTATTTATTTACTTATTACTTCTTCTTGGGAAGGAACGATTCAGCTTTTTGGAGAAGAGCAATATGGAATAAAATTACTAGGTTTCTTATTAGGTATTCTTATCTTAGGAATTACCTGTTATATAGACGATACCAAAGGAGTAAAACCACTAGTAAAATTAGCGGGACAAACATTAGGAGCAATTGTGGTAGTAGCTTTTGGAATTCGAATTGATAATATTACTATCCCGTTTTTTGAACAAATAGGACTTAACACAGCTGTGTCTAATATTATTACTGTTATATGGATTGTAGGAGTTACCAATGCCATCAATTTAATAGATGGACTAGACGGATTATCCTCTGGTATATCTTTAATTTCTTGTATTTCCTTACTGATTATTTTTGCCTTAAATGGCTCTCCTTACATAGCAATTATATTAGTAACAGCACTTGCAGGAGCTTTGGTAGGATTTTTACCATTTAATTTTAATCCAGCAAAAACATTTATAGGAGATACAGGCTCTAATTTTTTAGGATTTACTTTATCCATTATTTCTATTTTAGGAATTGCGAAAACATATACAGCAGCTGTAATTTTATTACCAGTTATTGTACTTGGTCTACCGTTATTTGATACTGTATTTGCAATTATTCGTAGAATTGTAAAAGCAAAATCTATTAAAGCAGTGTTTCAAGCAGATAAAGGACATCTGCATCATAAAATAGTAGCAAAAGGTTTTACACAAAAACAAGCAGTCTTTATTTTGTATGGAATAAGTGCTTGTTGCCGGAATGTTTGCTATTGTACTATTTGAAAGTGGAATTTGGAAAGCACTATCTTTTGCACTCATGGTAATTGCAGTTATTAGTATAGGATATAAAGAATTATTTAAGTTAAAGGAGGGGGAAGTAGAAGTGTATAGATGTATGGCTTGTGGCTATATTTATGACCCAAAAATTGGTGATCCAGATAGTGGTATAGCGCCAGGAACAGCTTTTGAAGATATTCCAGATACTTGGGTTTGCCCACTTTGTGGAGTTTCTAAAGATATGTTCGAAAAAGTAGAAGAATAAACAAAAAAGTTAGGAATAAAGTATTTCCTAACTTTTTTTTGCCTAAAAGAGCAAAAAATGTAACTTTTTCACCTCGTTTATTGTAATTTATAGGGTATTTAGAAAAAATTAAGATAATTTAAGTTGGCAGATTGCAAAAAATGTGATATAATAAAGAAGTCGAAAAAAAGAGAACGGAGAAGTATTCATGAGAAATCAGGATGAAATAATAAAATTTTTAGCCTATGATGGACAAATTAGTATAACATGTGCAAGAACCACCAATTTAGTAGAAAAGGCAAGAGAGCTACAAGACTTAAGTCCAGTGGTAACAGCAGCTTTAGGAAGATTATTAACTATTACATGTATATTAGGAAATAATTTAAAAAATGAAACCGATAAAATTACCGTACAAATAAAGGGAGATGGACCTATCCACGGGATGGTAGCAGTAGCAAACAATAAAGCAGAAGTAAAGGGCTATGCCTTAGAACCTATTGTGGATATTCCCTTAAAACAAGAAGGAAAACTAGATGTGGGAACAGCAGTAGGAAAAAATGGTTTTCTAAATGTTATTAAAGATATTGGATTAAAAGAGCCCTATCGAGGTATGGTACCATTAGTATCCGGAGAAATTGCAGAAGATTTTGCAAGATATTTTGCAGAATCGGAACAAACAGGAACTGCAGTAGCACTGGGAGTATTAGTGGATAAAAACGGTGTAAAATCGGCAGGGGGTTATGTTATAACTGTTATGCCAGATGCCAAAGAAGAAACCATTCAAATAATAGAAAAAAACTTACAACAAATAGAACCAATAAGCAGTCTATTAGAACAAGACATACCACTAGAACAAATAGCAAAAAAAGTAACAGGAGAGGAAAACCTGCAAGTAATTCAAAATAACAAGGTACCAACTTATACTTGCAACTGTAGCAAAGAAAAGATAAAAAAGGTGTTAGTATCCTTAGGAAAACAAGAATTAGAAAAAATTCTAGAAGAAGATAAAAAAGCAGAAATAGTATGCCATTTTTGTAATACGGCATACGTTTTTACAGAGGAAGAATTAAAAGAAATGATAAAGGAGCCAAACAATAATTTTTAAGTCAAGGTACCGAATAAAGCAGAAGAAAGTAGCAAATTGACAACTTTTGTAGAAATATGGTATAATAAAATAATCAAGGAAGTTAATGGGGTGAAAGAATGAAAAATGATGTAGCAGTTATTATTCCAGCATTCAACGAAGAGAAAACAGTAGGGTTAATTATAGATAGTATTAGAAAAAGTGAAGTTAAGACCAATATTATTGTGGTAGATAATTGTTCAACAGATAAAACATCCGAAATTGCTAAAATGCATAATGTACAAGTAGTATATTGTGGTAATCAAGGAAAAGGATTTGCAATGGAAGAAGGACTAAAACATGTAAAAGAAGAAATTGTTGTATTTGTAGATGGGGATTTAAACATACATTCACAAGATGTTATAAAAATGGTAGTGGACCCTATTAGAAACGAAAATTATGATTTTGTAAAAAGTACATTTGAAAGAGCAGGAGGAAGAGTTACAGAATTAGTAGCTAAGCCTTTATTAGAACTGTTATTCCCAGATAACTGTAATTTTTCACAACCATTAAGCGGAATAATTGCAGGAAAAAAAGAAAAATTTGATAAAATAGAGTTAGAAAAAGATTATGGCGTAGATATTGGAATTTTGTTAGATATGATAAAAATGAATGCTAAAATTAAAGAAGTAAATATAGGAACAATAGATAACTGTTCACAATCTTGGAAATCATTATCAAAAATGTCAAAACAAGTAATGGTAGCAATCTTAAAAAGAGCAAATACTATCAAATAAATAGGAAAAGAGATAAAGCATAGTAATACTTTATCTCTTTTTTTCTGATACTATAGATAGGCTGAAAGGTTAAAAAATTTGATTTAAAATTCTATCTAATCGAACAACTAAACGTTCTCTTTGTTCTTGAATTCTTGCATACAAATATGGTTCATATTCAGTAGGAATTTTTCCTTTTAAAGAACAAAGATTTTCAATACATTTAATAGTATCCGCAGGTTGTTTAAAATGTACCTTAGTGGAATTACTGTTAGGTCTTCCGCTAGTATACGTGTGAACATAATAGTCGGCGATTAAAAAAGAAGTAGAAAGAGCTATTCCTAAAAAAACAAAAGGAACATCTTCATAAATAACATTCTCTGGAAACTTTAAATCATGTTTTTTTACAAATTCATTTTTCCAACAAATACTCCATGCATTTGTAAATTTATTTTGAGCTAGTCTATATTCCTTTTTACAATTTTCTGGAGTTGGCAAAATAGAAAGTTCCCTAGTACCACAAGAATTAAATCCCATGTAGATAATATCTGATGTAGTATTACCTATTGTGGTATTTAGCTTTTCTAATACAGTTTCGGAATACAAAATATCATCAGAATCAAGGAATATAATGTATTCTCCTGTGGCAACTTCCATTCCAGCATTTCTTGCACCACCTAATCCACGGTTATGCTCGTTTTGAACGAATGTAATATCTTTTAACTGTTTAATTGCATTTAGCGTTTTTCCGTCATCGGTAGAACAATCTTCTACTACAATAATTTCATAATCAGAAAAAGTTTGAGACTTAATACTGTTAATACAATTTGGAATGTATTCTGCTACATTGTAAGCTGGAACAATAATACTAAATCTTTTCATAATAAAATCCTTTCTTATAATTGATATTTTAGATAACCTGCATTATCTACAGAAAGAAGAGGAATTGACGTTTCTTTACCATGTTTTAAAAAATAATCAATTGCCTGAATAACTCCAACATGTGTTACTACAAAAATAGTATGATAATTAGAGTAATCGGTTTGTAACATGTGGATAAATTCCTTAGCTCTTTCTAATAAGTGCTTAATTGGCTCAATGTGATAATCACTAAAATTAATGCCAGTATCTAATAGTATAGAAAGATTGCAGGAAAATTTGGATAAATCTGTTACACCTTCTAGGTCTCCAAAGGAGCGTTCTGTAATGTTAGAATCTATCCTAATAGGTAAATGCTGATATTCATTAATTAGGTTTGCCGTTTGTTTTGCCCTAGAAAGTGGTGAACAAAAAAATAAATCTGCACGAATGTGTTTTAATTTTTCAGCTACTATCTTTCCTTGGCAAATTCCTGTGGCATTTAAAGGAATATCAACATTGCCCTGAATTCGAGATTCTAAATTCCAATTGGTTTGTCCGTGCCTAATAAAGTAAACATCCAAAAAAATTCCCTCCTTACGCTATAATATAGTATATTATAGCATAAAACGACAGGTAAAACAAGAAAATTACATTGGGAACTATTTATTTTTGTAAGATTATGGTATAATAAGTAAGAAAAAAGGAGAAATAGTTATGAAAATTTGTTTAATTACACCACAATTCTTTCCTGTTCCAGCTGTTAAAGGAGGAGCAGTAGAACAATTAATTACCATGTTAGTAGAAGAAAATGAAATAGAACATAAAATGGATATAACATGTGTGTCTGTTTGGGATGAAAAAGCAGAAGCAATAAGTAAAAAAATGAAACATACAGAATTTATTTATATTCCGTTAAGAGAAGAAAAAAATCTATTAGATTGCAAAAAAAACGATGAGCGATTTGTTAATTATATGGAAGCGGTTTATGAAAAAATAAAAGAGAGAACCTTTGATTATATTGTTATTTGTGGAGGAAATGTTATTGGATATAAGGAAATGATGCAAAAATTCCCTTATGAAAAAAATATTGTATATTTACATGGAACGGCGCTAATGGCACAAGAACTACAAGAGGTGTATAAGTATTTTATTGTAGTAAGTGATTATGTAGGAAATATTTTCAAAAGAAGTAATCTATTAACTCCAGATAGAATAAAGGTATTGAAAAATGGAATTGACTATAAAAGTTTTGTGCAAACAATAAGTCAGGAAGAAAAAAGAGCATTAAGGGAAAAATACAAGATACAACAAGACGATATTACTATTATGTTCTGTGGAAGAACTGTAAAAGAAAAAGGAATTAAAGAATTATTATTAGCATTTAAAAATATGAAAAACAGAGATAATTGCAAAGTAGTTATTGTGGGAAATTCCAATTTTGCTAATGAAGTGCAAACAGAATATGATAAACAGCTAAAAGAAATTGCAAAAGAAGTAAACGATAAAGTTATATTTACAGGATTTATACCAAATAAAGAATTATATAAAATTCATCAAATAGCAGATATTGCAGTTGTTCCTTCTAGGTTTGAAGAAGCCTTTTGTTTAGTGGTGGTAGAAGCAATGGCAAGTGGCTTACCAGTAATAACAACCGATTCGGGAGCTATTCCAGAAATAGTAGACGATACCTGTGCTTTTATGATAAAAAGAGATGAAGAACTAATTCAGAATATGACAGAGAAACTAGAGCTATTATCCCAAGATGAAGAGCTGAGAAGAAAGATGGGGCAAAATGGGAAAAAGATAGCAGAAAAATATAATGAACATCATTATTATTTAGAGTTTTGTAAAACAATAGAAGAAATAGATAAAAATAATAAATAGGAGAAAAGAAACCATGCCAAGAGGAATGAGAAGAAATCCTAGATTAAGAGGATTATTAGAAAAAAGGATAGAAAAAAAGACATTTGCATCTATTGTTAGTATTTTAAGTATTGTTATTATTGTTTGCATTGTAGGAATTACGATTCAAACCTACCGCACACGTGAAGAATATGCCAAAAAAGAAGAAGAGCGTATCCGAAAGTTAAGAGAAATTTTCGTAGCAGAAGAAGAGGAAGAAGAAGAAGAAACTACTAGTGCTTCTAACAATGTAGAAGAGAAAACGAAGCAGGATACCTATGTAACGATTGCTGTTGCAGGAGATATTTTATGCGAAAAACCACTTTACGATGATGCATATGATAAAGAAAGTGGTACATTTAATTTTTTACCAATGTTTCAAAATATCCAAAAATATACCAAGTATACAGATTTAACCTTAGGTACTATGGAAACAAATTTTACCGATGATGCCATTTCTGGATACAGACTATATAATAGTCCAAAAGAATTAGGAAATGCGCTCCAAACAGCAGGAGTAGATGTTTTAAGTACAGCACATAACCATAGTTTAGACTATGGACTAGAAGGAATTCAAGCAACAAAGGAATACTTTGATTCTTTGCAAATAGATACAGTAGGAACAAAATTAAATCCAGAAGAAGATAGTATTGTAATAAAAGAAGTAAACGAAATAAAAATTGCCATTCTATCCTATACCTATGGCATAAACGAACAAGAAACAAAAACAGAAGAAGAACTTTCGTATGTTAATTTGATAGATAAAGAAAAAATAAAACAAGATATAGAAAAAGCCAAAGAACAAGGAGCAGAATACATTTGTACCATGCTACACTGGGGAGATTTAACCTCTAGCAAGGTAAACCAAGAACAACAAGAATTAGCAGACTTTTTAGTAGAAAATGGCGTAGACTTAATTTTAGGTAGCCATCCAGCAGTAATTCAGCCATTAGAAATTCGTCAAAATGCAGAAGGGGAAAATGTATTTATTTCTTACAGTGTGGGAAATTATATTTCTGCAAGTGAATACGAAAATTCTAATATAGAAATGATTTTAGAAGTTAAAATCAAAAAAGATGCAGAAACCGGAAAAGTTTCGTTAAATAAAGTTACTTATACACCAGTCTATTTGTTAGACAATGGCAAAAATGCAGAAAATCGCTACGAACTTTATGATATAAAAGATGTAATTCAAAAATATGAAAATGGGGAAGATGATGTGGTAACAAAAGAATTGTACGAAAAACTAAAGCAAGCCTTAAAAGAAATAGAAAAATTAGTAGGAAAAGAAGAAGAGGAGTAAAAAGTGAAAGTAGGATTTATTTCATTAGGATGTAGTAAAAATTTAATTGATACAGAAATTACCATAGGCCTTTTTCAAAAGCATGGTTATCAGATTATAAATAAGGCAGAAGAAGCGGATATTTTGGTTGTTAATACTTGCGGGTTTATCGAATCTGCCAAAGAAGAAGCCATTAATACTATTTTAGAAATGGCAGAATACAAAAAGAAAAACTGCCAAAAGCTTATTGTAATGGGATGTCTAGTAGAAAGGTATCAGCAAGAACTAAGCAAGGCAATTCCAGAAGTAGACTTATTTATTCGTATTAAAGAATATGATTCTTTATGGGAACAAATAGAAAATTGTATCAAAGGGCAAAAACAACAAATAGAAATAAAACCCAAAACAGTATCTGCATTACCACAAAATGTATATACCATGGAACCGATGCCAATGTTTCCAGAAGAAGAATATAAAGGGCGTGTTATTACAACAGGAGCAAACTATGCGTATTTAAAAATAGGAGAAGGATGTAGCAACCGTTGTACCTATTGTGCTATCCCAGGCATACGTGGCCCTTTTGTAAGTAGAAAAATGGAAGACATTTTAGAAGAAGCACAAAACATTTCGAATACTGGAATTTCCGAAATAATTGTGATTGCACAAGATACTACAAAATACGGAATAGATTTGTATGGAAAACCAATGCTTGCAGAGCTTCTAGAAAAGTTAAGTAAAATAGAAACAATAAAATGGATACGCTTTTTATATAGCTATCCAGAAACTATAACCGAAGAACTAATTCAAGTAGTAAAGCAAAACAAGAAAATTTGTAGTTATTTTGATATACCAATACAACATATTTCGAATCGTGTTTTAAAACGCATGAATAGGCAAAGTGATGGGGAAAGTATTCGTAAAACCATACAGCATATAAGAAAAGAAATTCCAGATGTTATTTTAAGAACAACCGTAATGGTAGGATTTCCAGGAGAAACCGAAGAGGATTTTAAGGAATTGTATCAATTTTTGCAAGAAGCAAAGTTTGATAAACTAGGTGCATTTACCTATTCCAAAGAAGAAAACACACCAGCTTCTAGAATGAAGGAACAAATTCATCCTATGACGAAAAAAAGCAGATATCGTAAATTAATGGAATTACAACAAAAAATAGCAGAAGAAAAAGTACAAGAAAAAATAGGAAGAAACGTAGAAGTTTTAGTAGAAGGAATGACACAGGATAAGAAATATGTAATAGGCAGAACCTATATGGATGTTCCTGAAATAGATGGAGTAATTTATGTAGAAAACCCTACAAAAGAAGACGAGCAAAGAAAGTGGATAACCTGCCAAATAACACAGGCCAAAGGTTATGATATGATAGGAAAAAAAGTAGAATAAAAAAATCACCCAAATTTAGGGTGATTTTTTTAATAATTTTCTGCTTTTACTTCAAAAAAGCTTTGTGGATGTTTACAAACTGGGCAAATTTCTGGAGCTTTTGTTCCTACTACAATATGACCACAGTTTCTACATTTCCAAATAGTAATACTTCCTTTTTGGAAAACTTCTCCTTTTTCTAGGTTATCTAATAATTTTCTATATCTTTCTTCATGATGTTTTTCTACTTCTGCAATACCTCTAAAAGTAGCAGCAATTTCTTTAAATCCTTCTTCTTCTGCTTCTTTTGCAAAAGTAGCATACATATCGGTCCATTCATAATTTTCACCAGCAGCAGCATCTGCTAAGTTTTGTTTGGTATCTCCAATACCATTTAAATATTTAAAATGTAATTTAGCATGTTCTTTTTCATTTTCTGCTGTTTCTAAAAATAAAGCAGCAATTTGTTCATATCCTTCTTTTTTCGCAACACTTGCAAAATAAGTATATTTGTTTCTTGCCTCTGATTCACCAGCAAAAGCTGCTTTTAAATTAGCCTCTGTTTTTGATCCTTTTAATTCCATAAAATACCTCCCTCTATTAAAATGAGAATACCTCTCATTTTTTACCATCATATATCAATAAAAAGGAATTGTCAAGGAAAATCAAAATAATTTACCAGCAAAGGTTACTGTTTAATGGTATGTACGCACTTAAAGTCCGCGTGGGGTATAGTTGTTAAAAAATAGTACATCCTATGTTCCAAAGAAGTGTTGTTCCTATACATAGTACCATTCCACATACAGTTGGTAGTAAAAAGGCAAGTAGACTCCATTTGTAACTTCCTGTTTCCTTTTTTATGGTAAGTAAGGTGGTAGCACAAGGAAAGTGTAACAAACTAAAAATCATAATATTAATAGCAGTAAGAAGTGTCCAGCCATTTTGTATCAGAATTTCTCCAATACGAAACGTATCTTCTAAGTTTATTAGTACACCTTTTTGTAAATAGCTCATTAAAATAATTGGTAAGACAATTTCATTAGCAGGAAGTCCTAATAAAAAGGCGGTTAAAATATATCCATCTAATCCCATAAGTTTTGCAAATGGGTCTAAAAAAGTAGCAACATAACTTAAAATGCTTATATTACCAATACATATATTGGAAAAAATCCAAATAACAAGTCCTGTTGGGGCAGCAACGCTTACAGCTCTACCTAAAACAAAAATAGTTCTGTCCAAAATACTTCTTACTAAAACTTTGCTAAATTGTGGCTTACGATAAGGTGGAAGCTCTAATATAAAAGTAGAAGGCATATTTTTTAAAACCGTTTTAGAAAGAAACTTAGAAGCAAGAAGAGTCATTCCAATTCCTAAAAGGATGATAACAAGCACAACAATAGCAGAAACAAAAGAAGAAAAATTTGCAAAATAAGCTCCTATAAAAATACTAGAAATAGTAATTAAAAAAGGGAACCTTCCGATTACAAGGGACAAAGCTATTGGTTAGCATTGCAATTAATTTTTCCTTAGGAGAACCAATAATACGACATCCAACGACACCGGCAGCATTACAACCAAATCCCATGCACATGGTTAATGCTTGCTTTCCAGAAGAGCATACTTTTTTAAAAAGCGAATCCAAATTAAAAGCAATTCTAGGTAAAAATCCTAAGTCTTCTAAAATTGTAAAAAGAGGAAAAAAGATTGCCATAGGGGGAAGCATAACAGCAATAACCCAAGTAACAGTCTTATATACACCATCTAACAAAATGCTATGTAGTACAGTAGGAAGATGTATTTGTAAAAAGAAGAAGTCAATTTTTTCGGCAAGCCACCCAAAAAAGCTAGATAATAAACTAGAAGGGTAATTGGCTCCTACAATGGTAAGCCAAAGGATAGCAACTAAAAAGAGAAGCATAATAGGTATTCCAAATTTTTTAGAAGTAAGAATGCGGTCTATTTTGCGGTCTCTTAGTAGAGGGTTCTTTTGGGAATAGGTACATACATCTTTACAAATAGTTTCAGCTCTAAAAACAAGATGAGAAATAATGGCATCTGAAAAAGAGGTAGAAGTGATATCGTTATTTTCTAACATATCTTGAATTTGAACAAGCTTTACAAGCATAGATTCGGTTTGAAACGAATAAGAAAAATGAGTTTGAATAGAGTCTAAAATTTTACTATCCCCTTCTAATACTTTTAAAGCAACCCAACGAGAAATATATTCATTTCTAAGTTCTGGAAGTAGCATAGCAATAGCATCTTCTATTACTGGTAAGTATTTTGTTTGCTTAGGAGTTACTTTTCTTTTTTTGGTACATACATCATAAATAGTTTGTAGTAAAACCTTAAGTGTTTTAGGTTTTCTGGCAATAGTTCCTACCACAGGAACTCCTAATAATTTTTCTAAAAGAGCTAAATCAACTTGAATTCCTTTCTTTTTTGCTTCATCTAATAAATTGACACATACAATAATATTAGGAGTAATTTCCATCAGCTGAAATACCAAATTCAAATTACGTTCTAAGCAAGTGGCATCTAAAATAACAACAGTAGCATCAGGATTGCCAAAGCAGATGTAATCCCTTGCAATTTCTTCTTCTTCGGAATGAGACATAATAGAATAAGTACCAGGGATATCGACAAGTAAAAAATTTGTTTTTTGAAACTGACACAATCCAGAAACATTGGCAACGGTTTTACCAGTCCAATTGCCGGTATGCTGGTGTAGTCCAGTTAAACTATTAAAAATAGTAGATTTCCCTACATTAGGATTTCCGGCGATAGCTATCGTATAGTCTGCTATTATTTCTTCTTGTTTGTTATGGTTAAGTAATTTTCTTCCTGTAGAATTACTAGTAAGTCCCATTTTTATCACCTCCATGTAGTAAATACTATATGACAGAAATAAAAAATAGTGAAAGAAAAAATGAATAAATAACTAAAAACGATAAACAATAAAAATAGGTGATGTAGTATGAAAATTTCATGGGTAAAATACAAAGAAGATAAAAACAGTTTTCAGATTCCGCAAAATTTGGGAATGAACGTATTAGAAATAGAAGATTTAGAACAAACAGATGAAGTATTAAAAAATTTAATTAAGCAAAATTATCAAACGATTATTGTTTCAAACGAAGTAGCTGCTTTTTCGGAAGATATGATAAAAAAATATGCTTTTTCAGAAAATGTTACCATTTTAATTAGTCCAGTTCAAAAAAGAAATACTAAATAATCAATAGTACGAATATAATAGAAAAGAAAAAGAAAACTAGGAGGAAAAGAAATGGTAGAAAATACGAGAGAATATCAAAATTTCGTGAGTGAATTTTGTAATTTGCTTTATAGTATAAAAGAAAGATACACCGATATTGTATTTTTAGGAATTGGAACAGACCGTATTACAGGAGATTCGTATGGCCCATTAGTGGGAAAAAAATTGACAGAATTATTTCAAAATTGTGGGTTAGCAGGTACAGTTTCTGTTGTAGGAACATTAGAAAGTCCGGTGCCATATACTAGTATAGAAAGTACAGTAAGCAGAATAAAACTGCTATATTCCAATCCTTGTATTATTGCAATAGATTCTGCAGTAGGAAGAGAACAAGATGTTGGAAAAGTATTAGTAACATTAGGTAGTATGTGCTTTGGAACAGGAATTCAAAAGGCAATGATAGAAGTGGGAGATATTAGTATCAAAGGAGTGGTTACCAAAAATACACAAGACCCAAGAAATAATTTAGAATGTCTACAAAATACGCCATTAAATAGAGTAATGCAAATGGCAGATTTTACTTCTAGTGGAATTTATGATGTAATTCGTTATCTTTAGTGTATAAACTTCCTCAAAATGGAAAAAATCTATATAGAAAACAAGTAAATCGAATAGGAGGTTTCTATATGGATAAAGAAAAAATGAGGAATATTATTGTTCTAAAAAATTTGCCATCTAATTTAGTAGAAGAGGCTTTTGTTATTGTGAAAAATACAAAAATGGCAAAACAACTACAAAAAGGAGAAGGCAAGAAAGAGAAAAAAGAGGATAAGAATGTAAAAAATTCTATTGTAAAAGAAGCGGAAATGGTAATAAGCAATTATCTACAAGAAGTAGAAAAAGAAAAAAATAAAACCTCTTATCATAGGTTAGTAAAAAAATATAAAACCATAAAAGTGACCAATATGATTTTAGTTTGTGCCATGCTACTAGCTATACTGTTATAAAAATAAAAAGGTAAAAAAAGATATTCTTCCCAAAAACGATGGAAGAATGTCTTTTTTTGTGGAGGAGATAAGCTTATTTTTCTTGTCCAAAACAGTAATAAAGAAATTATTTTTCTCATATACATGAAACAGAAACTACAAAGGAAGAGGTGTTTGTTTTGGAAAGAACGTTAACTCCAGAAGAAAGAATACGAAGAGCAGAAGAAATCTACAAAGCAAGAAGAGCAGAAGGAGTAAAATTAAGAAGTTCTTCTGTAAATATAGGAGTAAGACCAAAGTATAAATTCTTTAAAAAAATGATATTACAAATAGCAATTTGCATGATGATTTATCTTATTTTTTACTTAATACAAAATGGACAATATCTATTTTCAGAAGAAGTAATCCAAGGGGCAAAAGAAATTTTGGCACAGGATTTAAATATAGAAACCCTTACCAAACAAATAGAAGGATGGTTCCAAAGCCAAGAAGAAGGAGAAAAACAAACAGATGATGCCATTGGGGGAGCCAATGAAGAGGGAAATGCTATCTTAGAAAATTTTCAAGTAAATGGGACAGAAAATACAAATACAATTGCACAAGAAGAGCAATATCAAGAAGAAGCAAGCACCATGAATCAAATGGAAGAAGATGCAAACTTTGTAAAACAAAATTATAGTCTTATCAAACCATTATCCGGAACAATTACCTCTAGGTTTGGTTTAAGAAATCCGACTACTCCAACAGTTCCTAAATATCACACCGGATTAGATATTGCAGCAAATACCGGTACTGTAATTATAGCTGCTATGGATGGAACGGTAGAACTTGCTTCTTCGGAAGGGGATTATGGTAATCATTTAAAAATAGTAAATGGAGAAGTAATGACATTATATGCTCATTGTAATACACTCTACGTAAAAGAAGGAGAAGAAATAAAACAAGGACAGCAGATTGCAGAAGTAGGAGCAACAGGAAATGTAACAGGAGCCCATCTACATTTTGAAATACGAAGGAATAATCGCTATATTAATCCCGAGTATGTGTTAGAATTTTAAGAATAGGAGAAACCAAATGCGTATACGAATTCATCTAAAAATATTTTTATTCATTCTTCTTTTTTGTCTTACGAAGCAAATAGAAATCTATGGGCTATTAATGCTGTTTGCTTTTTTTCATGAGTTAGGACACTTAGGAATGGGACTGCTATTAGGATTAAAACCAGAATCCATTACCATAATGCCACTAGGGCTTTCCATTGCGTTTAGAACAAATCCAGAAGATTATAACGAGAAAAGAAAAAGGGGAACAAGGTTAGCGGTAAGGAAAATGCTAATTGCTATTGCAGGTCCACTTACCAATATTGTTTTCATAATTTTATTTCTAGTTTTGCCTTTGAAGTTACCAGAACAAACTAGATTACATTGTATTTATGCCAATATTTTAATCGGATTATTTAATTTACTTCCTATTTATCCTCTAGATGGTGGAAGAATTTTAAAAAACATATTCCATCTTACCAGTGGGCTAAAAATAGCCAATAGGCTTATGTATCAAATTTCAAACAGTACGGTTATTCTTCTTACTGCTATTAGTAGTATTGCTATCTTGTACTTCCAAAACATTGCCATTCTCTTCATTATTGTATATTTATGGGGATTAGTCATCAGTGAAAATAAAAAATATCAAATAAAAAATAAAGTGTACGATTTATTAGAAAAATCGGTTTAGATATTGAAATCTGGAAAAAATAATAGTAAGATATAAGAAGAAAATACAAGGAAACACATAGGAGGAATTATGCAAAAGAAAAAAGAAGAAAAAGGAATTACACTGGTAATATTAGTGGTTACCATTATGCTGATGACCATATTAACCACAACCATCGCTGTAAATACAAAACAGCACACAGAAGCAAAAGCACTTACTAATCTGCAAAATGATTTAGAAGTATTAAAACAAAGAGTAAATGTATATGTAGCAAGTAATAACAATGAACTACCTATTTTAAAGGAATATCCAGGAAGTATGAGCCATATAGAAAGCATACGTAACCCAAATGATAACGATGTATACTATATTATAGACTTACGACTTCTTTCCAACCTTACCCTAAACTATGGAAAAGGCTTTTACGACTATGTAGACGGAAATACCTCTATTGATGTGTATGTCATCAATGAAAAATCACAACAAATTTATTATGTAAGAGGAATTACCGTTTCTGGGGAGAGGTATTATAGAGTATAACCTCTTGCAATTTTTGGAATTTTATGTTACTATAAATATAGTGATAAAAGATAGGAGAGAAAAGTAATGAAAGAAAAAAAGGTAAAAGAAAAGAATATTTTTAGCATTTTATTTGGAAATACAGAAATAGATGAAAAAGATGAACTTAAAAGTGCTACAGATGAAGAAAGAGCTTCTATCTTTCAGTCAAAAGTAACATTAAGTAAGTTAGAAAAAGTACATGGTGGAATGGTAGAAGAGCAAACAGCAACAAGAAAGCAAAGAAGAAAAGACGATTTTACAAAGGCTACAGAAGCTGCTACCAAGTTATATCCAAGTAAAGAAGAACAAGAACTATTACAAGATGCAGACAAATTTTTTGGAAATACGAAAAATGCTAAAAATAGTAGAGCAAAAGAAAAATCTAGAGAAGAAGATGACGATAGAAGTAGATAAAAAAAGACATACCTTCACAGTATGTCTTTTTATTTATCTAACATCTTTTTGTTTTCTTTTTCTAATTGTTTTAGACTCTTTTTAGGTGTAGGCAATTCTTCTGGCATAGTACCACCATTTTTTGCAATTACCTCTCTTATATTCTTGCCAATATTATAATGAGTTTTATTGGCTTCTGTTTCAGTTTGTATATTATCTTTTTTCAATTTTTGTTCTGTCTGAGAGATTCTAAATAAGTTTGCTATAAGTTCATCACTTCCCATATTGTCTAAAATATCTTCTCTATATCGTAATCCTTTTCTTTTAGCAATATCATCAGCTGTTTCACCATTATATAAGCCTTTATAACCTGCATTATGAAATTTATCAAAATTTTTAACGCCAGCATTTTTGGCTGTTTGATTAAGAGAATAATTTCCTTTTCTTGTAAGATTTCTTTGATAAAATCTTTTTTCATCTTCGGTAAGTAAGCTATATTCCTTTTCACTA
>CAKNOI010000016.1 GCA_930990125.1 uncultured Clostridiaceae bacterium
ATAAAAATAAACTTGTGTTTTATATCATGTTTTTTCTTAAAATTTCTGTTCTATCGTCTAACATTTTAATATCAGACCAAATTCCTTTTACATCATATTTAATTTGTTTTACATCTTGTTTTAATTTTGCAGTATCTTCTTCTACTACATCTAGTCTAGCCTCTACTTTGTCTAGTCTTGCATTTACTTCGGCAAATCCTTGTTGCATTTCTTCTCTTAGTTCTTGTTTCGTGCTTGCTATTTCTTCTCTTAGTTCCTGTTTGGTGCTTGCTATTTCTTCTCTTAGTTCTTGCTTTGTGCTTGCTATTTCTTCTCTTAGTTCTTGCTTTGTGCTTGCTATTTCTTCTTTTAGCTCTTGCTTCGTGCTTGCTATTTCATTTCTTAGTTCTTGTTTGTTGCGTTCCATTTCTTCTTTAAATTCTTGCATGCTTTGACTCATTTGCTCTTTAAATTCCTTAAATTGACAAAAAAAATCTTGCAAAATGGTATTAGTATTTTCTTCCATATCATACCACCTCCTATTGAAAAAATGTTTTTAGAAAAAATTATAATAAGAAAAGTATAATGTATAACTGACTATAACTATATATCCTTTTTTACATTTTGTCAATATAAAACCTATAAAAAATTTGTTACTGTTTTTCTATTGTTATGCCTATGTATTCTGTAATATTATTAAAATACAGTAACAAATCTCTTCATTTTATTCTTTTTCTAAGAGTAGAATATTATAAATGTAATTTTGATACTTGGTATCAAATCGAATTGGTCCTTCTACTATTCTTGTATCCTTTTTTGGAAATTCATCATTATACATTCCCATATTTTCCGAATCGATGAGCCATATTCTACCATGATAATCTCTTAACACATCTTCATAATTATAGATAGTTTCCATCCCTGGTCCATATGCCTTATACGCTTCTTCTACATCCCAATATGCTCCGTTATAAAAATACTGTTTATATTCTGGGAAAAAGGCTGCTATTACTCCTCCATTTCCAATATTGGAATATAAAATAATATCTCCTTCTTGCAAATTTTCTTCTAGATACTCTATTTGCTTCATATTACTACTATCATAATTAATTAAAATATTTTGTACATTGCTTGTAATTGCTAAAATACAAATAAGAGTAACAATTATAATTTTTAACCATTTTTTCTCTTCTTGTGCTATAAAATAAGCAAAAGTAAAAATGTATAATCCTGTTAATACTAATAAATATCTTGCAAATAAAATTGGTCTAATAAGAGAAATGCAAAGCATAATACCAATAATTCCTAAATAAAGACCTAAAGATAAAATTCCCGGTTTCATTTCTATTTTTTGTTTTTTAGCTTTTATGATACGATATGCAATGTATACATACATCAAAATAGATGCTACTAATGCAATAACTGTTGGTGCATTAAACGCAAACTGACTATCTAATTGCCTTACAAATTGGAAACTTAAAACTTGCACAAGTGTACTTAAATCTAATGTAATCCAAAATCCCCTGCCAACATGTATGATTTGCCCTATTAGGTACATAAGCCATGGTATGTATAGAAGAACTTGTAAAACAGCAAGTAGAATAAAGTTGCGAAGCATTGTTTTATCTTCTTTTCTATGCAAAATGAAGTAAATTAATAGCATTACGTTAATAACACCAGTAGTTACTAATGCATAATAATGAATAAAACAACATGCTATGCTAAAAATACCAAATAAAATAAGATTTTTAATCTTAAATTTTTTATCTGCATTTTCTTCTACATTTTTATATAAACGATATGCGTAAATAGCTACCAATGTAACAAATAAACAAGACCAAGAATACATTCTTATTTCTGCTGCATAAGTATTCATAACAGGTAAAAAGAATGCAAAGAAAGAAAACCAAAATCCTACTTTATCACCAAAATCTTTACGAATATGGGTATATCCTAATATTCCTAAAATAGCAATTGCTACTACAGAAAATAATCGATACGCTATTACAGAATTACCAAATATAAGATAGATAATATGTAACATCCAATAATATAGTGCTGGATGGACATCATTTCCTGTAATGGTCCATATATCTGCAAAGGAATGTTTTGCTATTGCAACAGAATAACTTTCATCAAACCAAATATCTTCATGAAATGCTGGTATAAATAGGAAAATAATTCCTACTATTAATAATACAATATGCCACTTTTGTAATGTCATTTTTTTATTTTTTTCTTTTTCCATTCTTTTTCCTCTCTTTCTTAAAAAAAGAATTGACCCTAAATCAATTCTTTCTTTAATTCTGCTACTTCATCAATTTTGATATCTCTTACATGATTGATTTTTTCCCATTTTGTATTTCTCTTAAATAGACATTTAAAATTAATTAGAAGCCAAGAACCTAAGAATAACGGATAACATAGCAATCCCTTTATCATTGGTTTGATTGGTCTCTTATCTAATGTCATAATTAAAATAGCTGTTCCTATTGGTAATAAAAAGGTTGGTATTAAGTAGCGGAAGAAGTTAATCGCTAAATCTGCTGTTGTCATTCCATTTCCTAAATACATAATTACGTTTAACAATAATAGCACAAGTGTTAGTACAAACATTGGCATACTACCTAAAATATATAAAAGTCCATCAAAATTCATTAATGTTTTATGTTCTTTTACTGCCACTGCTAATTTTTTTGTATACAATTCAATACATTGAATATGTCCCACTGTCCATCTGCTTCTTTGGGACCAACTTTGTTTAAATCCCACTGGTTGTTCATCATATACAATAGCATCGGTTGCCCAACCTAATTTTTTACCTTTTATAATACGTTTTAAAGAAAACTCAATATCTTCCGTTAAGGTTTGTGTATCCCATCCATCTGGTTTTACAACATCAAAACGTACCATAAAACCGGTACCATTAATAAGTGGTGATAACCCTAGATTATATCTTGCCAAATGATAGAAACGATTCATAGTCCAGTAAAAGATAGCATACCCTGCGGTTATCCAACTATCCGTTGGATTTTTAATATCTCTATAACCTTGAACCACATCTTCTCCTTGGCACAATTTTTTATTCATATTCTTTAAAAAATTAACATCTACAATATTATCGGCATCAAAAATACAGAAAGCATCATAAGGAGCATCTTCTTCTATTTTTTGTTTTAAGAACCAATTTAAAGCATATCCCTTCGTTTTTTTAGAAGGGTCAAAACGTTCATACACAATAGCTCCTGCATTTCTTGCTACTTCTGCAGTATTGTCTGTACAATTATCCGCAATAACATAAATATCGTATAATTCTTTTGGATAATCTTGTCTTTTTAAACTTTCTATTAAATTTACTACAACAGATTCTTCATTATGTGCTGGTATAATTGCCATAAATTTGTTATTCTTTTCTTCCAAAATTGGTTTATCTTTTAGTTTTACTAAGGAACAAATACTTACCATTAATTGGTATAACCAAAAAATTGTAATAATCCAAACTAATGCTTGTTGAATAATATACAAATATTCCATTTTTTCTCTCCTTCGTTTTTTCTATTCTTTCTCTATTTTATTCCTGTCCTTTTCTATTATACTATTGGTTCTTATTTTTTGCAACTTTCCTTATTATTTTTAAGAATTTATTAATAATTCTTATTGCTCTGCCTTCTCTTTTTCCTCTTCTTTTGCCTCTGCTTCTAGTGCTTTCATGCTCAAATTAATCCTGCCTTGGTCATCAATATCGGTAACTTTTACCGTTATTTCATCACCTACAGCTAATACATCTTCTACTTTATCTATTCGTTTGCTAGAAATTTTAGAAATGTGTAATAATCCTTCTTTTCCATTTCCTACATCTACAAAAGCTCCAAATGGCATAATTTTAACAACCTTTCCTTCGTAGATACCTCCTGGCTCAATTTCTCTTACAATATCTTCTATCATTTTTATTGCCTTTTTACTGCTTTCTTGGTCATTAGAATATACACATACTCTTCCATCTTCCTCAATGTCAATTTTTACTCCAGTTTCTTCAATAATCTTATTAATTACCTTTCCACCAGTTCCTATAACCTCACGAATTTTATCTACTTTAATTTGCATCGTTTCAATTCTTGGTGCATATTTAGAAAGCTCTGCTCTTGGCTTATCAATTTGTTTTAACATTATTTCATCTAAAATATAGTCTCTTGCCACTTTGGTTCTTTCAAAAGCTTCTTTAATAATATCATAGGTTAAACCATCTACTTTAATATCTACCTGAATAGCTGTAATACCATCTTTAGTTCCACCCACTTTAAAATCCATGTCTCCAAAGAAATCTTCTATTCCTTGAATATCGGTAAGCATTACGTATTCCTCTGGATTATCTGGATTGGTAATAAGTCCTGTAGAAATACCAGCTACTGGTTTTTTAATAGGAACACCAGCATCCATTAAAGCAAGGGTACTACCACAAATACTTGCCTGAGAAGTAGAACCATTAGAAGAAAGTACTTCTGATACCACACGAATGGCATAAGGGAATTCGTCTTCTGAAGGAAGTACAGGTACTAACGCTTTTTCTGCTAAAGCACCATGTCCTATTTCTCTTCTACCCGGTCCACGAGATGGTCTTGCCTCTCCTACAGAATAGGATGGGAAATTATATTGGTGCATATAGCGTTTGCTTTCCTCTGCATCTATGCCATCTAATACTTGTTCTTCGCTTTTCATACCTAAGGTAACAACAGACATTACCTGTGTTTGTCCTCTTGTGAAAATAGCACTACCATGTGTTCTTGGCAATACGCCTACTTCACAAGAAAGAGGACGTATTTCATCTAGCTTCCTACCATCTGGTCTTTTATGCTCTTTAAAAATCATTTCACGAACACATTTCTTTTCCAAATCATGAATAGAATCTGCAATATTTCTTTTATTTTCTTCTAGTGCTTCTTCTCCATGTTTTTCTACAAAGAAATTTTGAATATCTTCTGTTATTTTTTCAATATTCACATCTCTTGTCTCTTTATCTGGAGCTTGTACATCTTGGTACATTCTCTCTTTAAAGTTTTCTTCAATTTCCTTATATACTTCTTTATCCACTGCAAAAG
Organism: uncultured Clostridiaceae bacterium; assembly: GCA_930990125.1. Taxonomy (GTDB): domain Bacteria; phylum Bacillota; class Clostridia; order TANB77; family CAG-508; genus CAKNOI01. Next base: position 5,076 of record CAKNOI010000016.1, read on the forward strand.
ATTTATATTCCATTTTTGGTTTTCCAATTTCTGCTTTTATGGCAACAATAAAATCACAAATTTTTTTAATTTCTACATGTGCTTTTTTTATTGCCTCTAGCATAATGTCGTTTGGAATTTCATCTGCCCCTGCCTCTATCATAGCTATTTTTTCTTTGGTACCTGCTACTGTTAAAGTAAGTTTGCTATTTTTTCTTTGCTCTTCGGTTGGGTTTAGGATAATATTTCCATCCACATACCCTACATTAACAGCTGCTGTAGGACCACCAAAAGGAATATCGGAAATAGAAAGAGCACAAGAAGCACCAATCATAGCACATACTTCTGGTGAATTATCTTGGTCTACAGAAAGTACGGTAGCTACTACTACGGTATCATTTCTAAAATCTTTTGGAAAAAGTGGTCTTAGTGGTCTATCAATGGCACGAGAAGTTAAAATAGCCTTATCAGAAGGTTTTCCTTCTCTTTTTTGAAAACTTCCTGGAATTTTACCAACCGCATATAACTTTTCTTCATAATCTACAGAAAGTGGGAAAAAATCTATATCCTCCTTTGGCTCTTTTGCCGCCGTAACATTTACCATTACAACGGTATCGCCGTATCTTACCACAACACTACCATTCGCAAGCTGTGCAATTTTTCCTGTTTCAATGGTTAATTTTCTGCCTGCTAATTCTGTTTCATAACTTTTAAACATAATTTACCTCCTAATTTATTCTATTTAGGAACAAAAAGCTTTTAAATTAGACGGTAACCTCTATTATCGGCACATGCAAACATTTACAGATAATACAAGCTACTTCTATCTTAAAAGCATTTTCTTCCTAGTGTACTTTTAAATAGAAGCTTTCAATAGCCTTTTTACTATTTAAAACCTATTCCAAGTTAGAAAAAAGGGCGCAAGATAGATAGCGCCCACATGATTATTTTCTTAATCCTAATTTTTCAACGATATCTCTATATCTTTGAATATCTTTTTTTGCTAAGTAGTTTAACAAATTTCTTCTAGAACCAACCATTTTTAAAAGACCACGTCTAGAATGGTTATCTTTTACATGAACTTTTAAATGCTCAGTAAGTTCGTTAATTCTTTCTGTTAAAAGAGCAATTTGAACTTCTGGTGAACCAGTATCTTTTTCATCTCTACGATACTTAGCAATTACTTCTTGTTTTCTTTCCTTTGTCATCAAAGGCACCTCCTATATTTTTTCATTTGCCCTAAACTGAGAAAAAGCAGAGTCTAACCTTTTTCTAAGTCTAAGGTACTTTGCAAGTATTATTCTACTACAAACAAAGGCAAAAAGCAAGCGTTTTTGTGAAATTTCCGTTTTTAGGAAATTTATTCTTTTTTCTCTCTTTTTGCTTCTCTTTTCTCTATTTCTTCTTGCTTTTTTTATTTGCTCACTTTTCTCTTTCTTTGATTACTGAAGTCCTTCTATTTCAGAAGACTTTTTTCTTCGCAAGGTTTATTTTCAATGTTCTTCTTCCACAGAAGTTCTTCCTTTCTTATTCTATTACTAACTCTTCCTTTTTGTCAACTACTTTTTTCTTTTTTCCAAGTTATTGTTTCATGCTAGGTACGCATTTTAAGTCAGCAATAGGTATTGCTATTTTTCTTGTTTTGTGAGATAATTACAAGCGTTACAAAGAAAGGTGTTTACCATGGATGATAAAGAACTTATTACATTAGAATATGTTAAAATTATAGAAAATTTGGCTAGTTTTGCTTGTACTTATTTAGGGAAAGAGCTTTGTTTAGCGTTAAAGCCTAGCAATAACAAGGAGGAAGTCCAAAGAGAACTTGCTATTACTACGGAAATGACAGAGCTTTTTACGCATATAGGAAATGCTCCTATTGCCGAAATTGCTCCTATTATGCTTTCTTTAAAGAAATTGGAGAGTAATTTAACTCTTTCTGCGAAAGAGTTATTGGATATTTCTGCTATTTTAAAACTTGCTAGAATATTAAAAACCTATTTCTTTTATGAAGAAGACGAAAAAATGCAAACTACTTTTCCTTATCTTTACCCGTATTTTTCTTCTTTGTACACCAACCAAGGCATAGAACATCGCATTTTTGTTAGTATTTTAGATGAAGATACCATTTCGGATGATGCTTCTCCTGCTTTAAAGGCAATTCGTAACAATATTAGGAAAGCGGAAACAGAGATTAAAGAAAAGCTAAGTGGTATGATTCATTCTGCAAGTTTTTCTAAGTATTTGCAAGAACCGGTTGTTACCATTCGTAGTGACCGTTTTGTTCTTCCGGTAAAAGAAGAGTACCGCTCTATGGTAAAGGGATTTATTCATGATATGTCTGCTAGTGGTTCTACAGTATTTATGGAGCCTACTTCTGTTTTTGAGTTAAATAATAAAATTGCAAGTTTAAAAGTAGAAGAAAATATAGAAATAGGAAAAATTTTAGAAGAATTATCCCTTTTATTTGTTCCTATTTTAGCAGAAATAAAGCAAAATGTTGAGACCATTGGAAAATTAGACCTATATTCTGCCAAAGCCTTATATGCAAAAGAATTGCAAGCAACAAGCCCTACACTTTCTGCCACCAAAAAAATTGTACTTAAAAAAGCAAGACATCCTTTGCTTGCCAAAGATACGGTTGTTCCTATTGATATTGCACTTGGAAAAGATTATCGCTGTTTGGTAATTACCGGTCCTAACACTGGTGGTAAAACAGTTACCCTAAAAACCGTTGGTCTTCTTTGCTTAATGGCTTGCGCAGGATTACATATTCCTGCAAACGAAGGAAGTAGTATTTATGTGTTCGACCATATTTATGCCGATATTGGGGATGAACAAAGCATTGAAGCATCCCTTAGTACCTTTTCTTCCCATATGGTCAATATTTCAAGTATTGTAAAGGAAGCTACCTCAAACAGCCTTGTATTATTAGATGAACTAGGTTCTGGTACAGACCCACAAGAAGGAAGTAGTCTTGCTATTAGCATTTTAGACTATTTGTTTCAAAAAGGAGCCTTACTTCTTGCTACTACCCATTATCCAGAAATGAAACACTATGCACTTGTTACCAAAGGCTTTGAAAATGCAAGCTGTGAATTTGATGTAGAAAAACTAAAACCTACTTATAAATTACTTATTGGAATTCCTGGTAAAAGCAATGCTTTTGCTATTAGTAAGAGATTAGGGTTATTAAATGAAATTTTAGAAAATGCCAAACAATATTTAACACCAGATTCTATTTCTATAGAAGAACTGCTAAAAGAAATTTATGATAATAAATTAAAAATAGAAAAAGAAAAGGAAGAAATAGAAAAAAATAAAATACAAATTGAAAATTTACGTAAATCATTAGAAAAAGAAGATGCTAGAGTAAAAGAAAAGGAGCAGGCTATTTTAGAAAAGGCCAAAGAACAAGCAAGAGATATGTTACAGTCTGCTAAAAAAACGGTAGCAGAATCTATTAAAGAATTAAACTCTATTACTATAGATTCAGAGGCTTCTAAAAAAGCAAATCAGATTCGAAACACACTAAATGAAAGTATGAAAAACATACACCCACAAGTTACCTCTTCTGCCTCTTATGTAACTTCTTTAACCAAACAAGAAATACAAGTAGGAATGATGGTTTCTATTCCTCATTTAAAACAAACGGGAACCATTCTTTCTCTTCCTAATAAAGAGGAACAAGTAACTGTGCAAATAGAAAATATGAAAATGCAACTACCTTTGCAGTCACTTACTAAATTGGATAAACCAATGAAAAAAGAAAGCACTTCTACTTCTGTTAAGGCAAATTCTTCTTTTTTAAAATCCAAAACAGCAACTTCTGAAATTAACGTTATTGGACTTACTGTAGAAGAAGCCACCTTGGTAGTAGATAAATTTTTAGACGATGCGGCACTTTCTCATCTAAGTACAGTACGCATTGTACACGGAAAAGGAACCGGCGCTTTAAGAACTGGAATACATCAGTTTTTAAAAAGACATCCTCATGTAGCCTCCTACCGCATTGGTAGTTTTGGCGAAGGAGAAATGGGTGTAACTATTGTAGAAATCAAATAAAGGCTGTACCAATTGTAAAAACAATTGTGTACCTATGGTACAGCCACCACTTTTATTTGTCGATGTGGCGGAATGGCAGACGCGCAAGATTCAGGATCTTGTGGGAAACCGTGTGGGTTCGACTCCCATCATCGACACCAATTATTTTAATAAAGGAGGAATTAGCTATGGCCATTGATATAATGTACGAAAGTATGGATTTTTATCAAAAATATAAATTAGGAATAAATTTAATAGAATATACATATGTAATTTTGGAATTAGTACTTCTTTCTTTAATTCTAGTAATACCAATTATCATTATTTATAAAAAAGTAAAGCTAAAAAATAAGCCCAATGACAATAGTAACTATGTTATTAAAACTCTGAAATCAGCAGAATTTTTATTTGTCTTTCTTCTCTTTCTTTGTTACATAATTGACAACGTTTTAAATAATTATGCGCCATCTCTGCCATATCCTGATAGCTTATATCCTGATATTTTCATTATCTTAATTTCATTTGTAACTATTGGAGTAGTATTGTATAAACTGTTAAAAAAACAACACTAATTTTTATAAAATAAAAAAATAAGAGATACTTATAATAGAATAAAGAGTATCTCTTTTGATTTTTTACAATATATGACTGGGTTCTAATTAGTATAACACCTATTATATAATTGTCACCCTAACCTATTCTTCTTCTGTACTTCCTGCTAAGGTATTTGGGTCAATTCCGTAGGTTTCGTAAAACCATTCGGAATAATTAAATGCTTTATGTGTTTCTGGAAGTCCATAGTCTACTCCAAAAGTTTCTACTGTCATGCTTTCTATTACAGGTGGATTTACTGGTTTGTCTAATCCTTCTTCTGCTGTTTCGTCTCTTGTTACTACTTCTACATTAGAGATAGCATCTACTACTTCCATTCCTTCTATTACTTTACCAAATGCTGCATACAGACCATCTAAAGAGGTTTGTTCTGCTGTGGTAATAAAGAATTGGGAACCTGCTGAATTGTATCCTTCCTCTGTTAAACCAATACTACTATAATCTGCTCTTGCCATAGAGATAACTCCTCTTTCGTGATGGATGGTATTGTTTACTTTGTTTGCAATAAATTCTCCATTAATAGAATATGCGGTATCATCTCCGTCATCTTTTAAATCTTTTAGGGTTGGAGAACCTGTTCCGTCTCCATTTTTATCTCCTCCTTGTATCATAAAATCTGGTATGGTACGATGGAAGGTTAATCCATTATAAAATCCTCTTTGAATTAAGGCAATAAAGTTAGCAACCGTGTTTGGTGCTTGTTCTGGGTATAACTCTATTTTAACCGTTCCCATATCTTTTACATTCATGGTAACAATTGGATTTTTTACTTCCATGGTAGCATTTTGGTAAATACCATATATTACATAGCCAATTGCTCCTAGTAAAATAATACATAATAAAATCATGATAATAAGTTTTGTTTTTTTCATTTTCTTCTTCCTCTCTTTTTATTTGCTTGTTTTAGTTTATACTTTATTTTTGTGTTTGTCAACAGAAACTATTACTATGGCGCTAATGTATATGGATTTTCTTCGCTTCCATCGCCAGATGTTATTTTGACTCCAGATTTCAGAAGTAATACAGGACGTAAACCGGCACTTACCTTATATAAAGTAGTTGCTACATCACCGCTAAATATATCGCATAAGTATCGGTAGTGTAATTGATGGTTTACATCCACACAACGTACAGCAAAACCATTATAACTACCTAAATCATTTACAAATCTTGAAGCCAAAAAGTATTGTTTACCTATATTATATATAACTAGGTTATTCATCTGATTCCAATCTTCTACATAGTTATTGTCTGCACTCTTGAACATATTATTAACCCCTTCAATAGAACTACTATTATATATACCTGCTCCATCAAAACTTGGATTATTGGGTACACTTCCTACACATCTTGCCTCTTCTGCTATTCCATCATTTTTCTTTCTATACTTCTCTGCTTCTTGATTTAATGTAGCTATTACACTATTATAAGTATCTTTACATTTATTAAAAGCATCATCATTATAATCTGTACTTGGTACATCCTCTCCCAATGACACATCTTCCACCGTATCTGCCGTTATTATCTGAATCCCATAACTACTATATTTTGCGTTTTCCGGTCCATATAGTACAATACACTTCTGTTTCGTGCCATTTGCATCTTCATACCAAACATAGTCGCCTTCTTTTAGGGTACTTTCTATTGTTGCTATTTCTTGTACGTTATACGACTCGCTTGGGAAGTCTTCTAGTTTGTAGCACATTTTCCCTGCGTCTTCTATTCCATTTACGGAAATAACTTCTCTTGTTTTTAGATTAATTAATACCGATTGATTTACGTTTTCAATACCCATTTGTTGTAAGTCACTTACTCGGTAATACTTAAAATCTATTATCTCTTCTGCTGTTTTTCCTTGTAAGGGTCCTTTTACTAGCTTAGTCATTGTTTCTGTGTCTAGTCTTGATACTTCTATTCCTATAGCATCATAGGAAGTATCGCCTTGCTTTTGTTTTTCTACAATAACATTTACTTCCGATTGTACTATTTTTAGTTCTTGTATAAATGCCATTACTTTATTGGAGTCTATAATACTTCTTCCAGAAGAAATAGCGGTTCCTGCTAGGATAGACATTACTAATACCGTAATTACTAATGCTACTAAGGTAATTCCTTTTTCTTGTTTCATTTTTTACCCTTCTTTCTTTTGTTTATAACATAACATTATCAAATACAAACTGTTCTTGCATTCTATGTAGAGATTGTTTAATATTTCTCGCTCTTACTTCTCCTATTCCTTCTACTTCATCTAATGCTGGTAAATCGGCTGCCAAAATGTGTTGGAAGGAACGGAAGGATTTTACTAAATTATCTACAATATTGCTTGGCATTCTTGGTATTCTGTTTAAAATACGATAGCCTTTTGGATAAACGGCTACTTCGTCGTAATTGTCAAAAATATCATAACCTAATAATTTTACAATTAGTTGTGGTTTCATAAAATCATCTTGAGAGGAATTACGAATTTCTTCTAATACTCTTTCACACGTTCTTTTTTTGCCTGGTGCAATGTAGTCTTTTATAATAAGTAGCTCTTCTTTTTCTAGTCCTCCTACCAATTCTTCTAACTGCATTTCTACTAATCTTCCCTCTTCACCTAGTTCGTATATTTCCTTTTGTACTTCTTCTACAATTTTCATTACCATTTCTGCTCTTTGTATTGCTGTTACCACATTTTCCAGGGTAACAATGTCATTAAATTCGTATTCGGTAAGCAAACTAAGCTTTCTATCAAATACTTTTTTATATTTTTCTACCGTTTGTAGTGCTTGGTTTGCCTTGGTAATGACACGAGCGGTATCTTCTAAAACATAACGATAATTTCCTTTAAAAATAGTAATTATATTTCTCCTTTGCGAAATACTTATCACCAGTTCTCCTGTTTGTTTTGCTGTACGCTCTGCTGTTCTATGTCTTGTACCTGTTTCGTTGGTAGAAATGTCAGAAGAAGGTATTAATTGTGCGTTTGCGTACAATATCTTTTTTAGGTCACTACTTAAAATAATGGCTCCATCCATTTTGGCTAATTCATACAATCTAGATGGTGTATAATCTTGGTTAATTCCAAAACCGCCATCTACAATTTCTAATACTTCTTTGGAATCTCCAATAACAATAAGACCTCCTGTTTTTGCTTTTAAAATATTATCTAGTCCATCACGAATAGGGGTTCCTGGTGCTATCATTTTTAAAATATCACTAATAAATTCGTCTTTCTTCCCAGTCAACTTTTCTCACTTCACTTTCTAAAAAGTCTATAGTCCTGCTCGCTTGATTGCCTCTCCTATATTTCTTACGCCTATTATATCTAATTTATAATTATCTTTCAATAGTTTTTTATTACTCTCTGGTATCATACAAGTTTTAAACCCTAATTTTTCCGCTTCTTTTAACCTTTTTTCTATCAAATTAACACTTCTTACTTCTCCGGTAAGCCCTACTTCTCCTATGGCTACAAAATCGGTTGGTATTGGTTTATTTTTAAAGCTAGAAGCAGCTGCAAGTAAGATTCCTAAATCCACAGCCGGTTCTACAATACGTATTCCGCTTACTACATTTAAGTACACATCTTGATTTCCTAGTAACATTCCTACCTTTTTTTCTAAAACCGCAATAAGGAGTGTAAGACGGTTAAAATCGATACCATTTGCTGTTCTCCTTGGCATTCCAAAAATACTTGGAGTAACTAAAGCTTGTAATTCTATTAATAGTGGTCTTGTTCCTTCCATGCTTGCCACAATAACAGAACCAGAAGGATTGTCTTCTCTTTCTGAAATAAGCACAGAAGATGGGTTGGTAATTTCCACCATGCCTTCGTTTTGCATTTCAAACATGCCTATTTCATTAGTAGAACCAAAACGATTTTTCACACTTCTTAAAATACGATAAGAAAAATAGCGTTCTCCTTCTAAATATAATACCGTATCTACCATGTGTTCTAATACTCTAGGTCCTGCAATGTTACCATCTTTCGTTACATGTCCAATTAAAATAGTGGTTACTTCTTTTTGCTTACATGCTTTCATGATTCTTGCAGTAACCGCTCTTACTTGGCTTACACTACCGGCAGCAGAAGTAATTTCTTCGCTATACATGGTCTGGATAGAATCCATAATAACCAGTTTTGGGTTTACCTCTGTAATGGCGTTTTCTATAACATCCATATCGGTTTCTCCTAAAAATAGGATGTCCTCATTTGTTACTCCTAATCTATCGGCACGCAATTTTATTTGTTCTGCAGATTCCTCTCCAGAAACATATAGCACTTTTCCTTCTCCTTGTATTTTGTTGCAAATTTGCAAAATAAGAGTAGATTTACCAATACCCGGCTCTCCTCCTACTAGTACCAAAGAACCTTTGACTAGTCCTCCTCCTAGTACTCTGTCTAATTCTCCAAATCCAGTTGCTAATCGTTTTGCTTCTTTCCCTTGAAACGATGTTAATGCTTTAGGAGTAGCAGATACCTTCTTTTTTTCCCCGGCTTCTGTAATAATGTTTTGTTTTTCCTCATAAAAAGAATTCCACTCTCCACAACCCGGACATTTTCCTAGCCATTTGGCAGATTCATATCCACAACTGCTACATACAAAAATTGTTTTTGGTTTTGCCATGTGTTTTTCTCCTTTTTAAGAACAATATAAACAAAGAATTGCTTCTAACCCAATTTCTTCGTCTATGCTTCCTGTTTTATAGCCAACATCTAATTTAGCCAATTCTTCTAAGATATTTCTTAATTCTTTTTCTTTAAAGTAACCTGCTTGTGTTTTATATTTTCCTATTAAAAAGGTTTGGTTTGGTTTTAAATTTAATACACTTGCTACATCCTTTTTTTCCTGCAATGCTAATTTTACGAAAAATAGCTTTTTAAAATGATTATATAAGGTAATAATAATTTTAGGAATTGGCTCTTTCTGGTATATTAATTGTTGTAACACCGAAATTGCCTTTCCGAGTGTCCTTTTTTCCTAGGGCATCGGTTACATCAAAAATAACGGCTTCTATTTTTTTATTGCATAAGGTATCTATATCTATTTTCTGTATCGTACCATTTTTTCCTGCATATTCGATTACTTTTCTTAATTCGTTTATCATTTCTTGCATATTGGTACCACAGTTTTCTAAAAAATAGCGTAAAGTGCTATCATCTGCTGTTACCCCATAGGCTTTACAAATTCCTTTTATTCTAGTCAAAATAGCTGGCAACTTTTGTTCTTCAAAAGGACAAATGGTTGCATTCATTTTTTCTAATTGTTTGTACAAACTGTTTTTTTCTATTTCTTCTTCTACCCAAACCAGTACATTATACGATAACACCATTTCTTGCTCATTTTGCAAATACTTTATTAATTTTTCTCTAGCATCTGCTAATGCAGGATTTTTTCTTTTTCCTTCTTTTTTTAATAATCCTGTATTTTTTATCACAATCATTTTTTTAGCATATCCAAAGGCAGGTGTTTCTAAATTTGGAATTAACTCTGCTATTGTATTTTCTTCTATTACAATATAGTTAATACCTGGAACCACTTCTCCAAATGCTTTTTTTATCTTTTTAAAGCAACTTTCTAATAAAAACTTTTCTTCTCCATATAGCACATAACAATTATGAAGAATTCCTTGTTTTAGTTCTTTTTCTAATGCTTCTATGGTAATTGTTGGCATTTGGCGACCTCCTTTTTTGGTTTTTTATAATTTTTGTGAAAATTTAGCAGAATGGGCATGGCATATTGCTGCTGCCATGCTATCTGTTGTGTCATCTAGTTTTGGTAGTTTATCTACTCCTAAAATTGTTTTTACCATTTTTTGTACTTGTATTTTATCAGCCCTGCCATATCCTACTACTGCTTGTTTAATTTGTAATGGTGTATATTCAAAAGTATCTATTTGCATTTTCCTTGCTGCTACTAAGATAACACCTCTTGCTTGTGCTACATTAATAGCTGTTTTTGCATTGTTGTTAAAAAATAATTCTTCTACCGAAATAGCATCTGGCTGATAGTCTGTAATAATTTGTGTTAAATCATCAAATAGTTTTTCCAAACGTAATGGAAAAGAGGTATTGGCAGGTGTTGTAATAGCACCTGATGTAATTAAATGAAATTTATTTCCTATATAATCAATAACACTATATCCCGTAATAGCAAACCCTGGATCTACACCTAATATTCTCATTTTTCCTCCTGATGGTATGTATAAATAATGCGTAGTACTTCAGCAGTACTCCATGCCTGAAAGGCAGCTCCTTTTGGCAAATATGGTGCTTTAGAATCATATAATTCTGAAATCCCCCCAACAGAACCTTCCTCGTAAAATGCTTTTCGCATTACTTTTTCTGTTTTTTCACAAAAACTTTTGTATTTTTCTTCTTGTTCTTTCTTTTTATTTTTATCTTTTTCTGCTTTTAAAATTGCTCGCATACTATTAAAATACAGTCCTAGTAACCATGGCCAAGTAATCCCTTGGTGATAACTCATATCTCTTTTAAAAGAATCCCCCTCGTATACTTCTATGTAATCTTTTTCTCCTTTTGCTAATGTTTTTAATCCATAAGGAGTAAGCAGTTTTTTGGTAACCGTTTCTAGCATTTCTTTTGCTCTATCGGATGCTGGATCCATTACAGGATAGGTTAAGCTTAATGCAAATAATTGGTTTGGTCTTATTTTGCTATCTCCTAATACGTCGTATAAACATTTTCTTCGTGCTTGGTAGAATTTTTCTTCAAAAGATTTTTTACACTTTGTCGCCATTTGTTCATATATTTTTGCATCTTCTTTGGTAGAAAAGATAAGAGTTAATTCTTGTAAAATTTTTAGTGCATTATACCACATACTATTTATTTCTACTGCTTTTCCATTTCTTGGGGTAACTGCAAAATCTCCATATTTTACATCCATCCATGTGTTTTGTGTTGTTTCTGTTCCAGAAGATAATAGATAATCTTTATCTAAATAAATAGCATTATTATCATAATCTATACCTTTACGATAAGCATCAATAATGCGAACCAAAACCGGATACATTTTTTCTTTTACAAATTTAAAATCGGAAGTATATTCTAAATATTTATGTACTGCTTCAAATAATAGTAAAGAACTATCTACACTATTGTATAGTGGTCTATTATCATAACCAGAGTACCCATTTGGTACTAAACCATATTTTACATCTCGAATCATGGTAAGCAATACTTCTTTTGCTATTTCATATCGCTTGGTAACTAGGAGTAATCCTTCAAAAGAAATTAAGGTGTCTCTTCCCCAGTCTAAGAACCAATGGTATCCAGCTATCACAGTGTGTAGTCCAAAAGTAGGACGTTTTACAATAAAATTGTCCGTTGCAATAATAAAATCTTTCATCCATTCATTCCACTGCTTGTCCTCTTTTTTATAAGCCAGCTCAGAATCGTATAAAATTTCATTAATACGAATAATTTCTCTATCTATTACTTCCTTTGTATTTATTTCTTCAATGTTTTCTTCCATAGAAAGAATTAGTGAAATTTCTTTTTGTTCGTTTGGCTTAATAGTAACTTCAAACACTCCTGGCACTGCATGGTTTTCTTCTGGATAAAATCCTCTTTTTTCTTCTTCTAGATAATACATGTTATAGAATTGATCTTCTAAATGCTGAATATAGGTTCCTTCTGAAATATGCATATAAAGCGGAGTTTGTGAATTTTGGTCCACAACTATTTTTACTTTTTTATCTTTTACTTCTTGCCTTATATTAAAATGATGGTTGGTACTCATAGAATGAAAATCTCTAAAATTTACCAAAGGTGCTAGTTTTAATGTAGTTTCTGCATCTTGGTTTTGAATACGATATAATAAACATACTGTATTTTTACCATAGTCCATGCAAATTAATTTTTTTATGGTAATTCCTTCTACTTGGTATGTAAAAATAGGAATATAGTCTTTTTCAAAGCTTTCTAAGTATTTATATCCTTCTGCTACATAATTTTTGCAAATATTAGTATAAATAGGATATTCTTTTCCACCTGTTACTACACTTTCATCTATTTTAGAAACCACCACTTTTCTGTTTCCTGGTGCAGATAATGCCGCTACTAATAATCCATGATATTTTCTGGTATTGGCTCCTACAATAGTAGAAGAAGCATAGCCTCCTATTCCATTTGTAATAAGCCATTCTTTTGTTAACCCATTTTCTAAATTTAGTTCCTTTTTTTCAAATTTCATTTGTTTCCTCCTTTTTCTTTTCCTTTGCTTTTCCTATTTGGTTGCCTTCTCGTGCTTTTTAGAATGTTTTTGTTTTTTATTTCTTTTTGCAGTCTCTTTTTTGGTATCTTCTGCTTCTTTTACCTTTGCCGGTTTTGCTTTTTCACTATGTCTTATGGATTGTATTCTTTCCTCATATTTAGCTTGGAACTTGCTCTTTTTTCTGTTTCCTTGCTTTTTATGTTCTTTTGGTAATACCGTTTTTTCTTTTTTAATCTTTCTCTTCTTTTCCTTTAACATAGAATTTAATTTTAAAAATTCTGGTGCATTTTGTCTGTCTTCAAATTTCAAATCATCGCAAATAAGTTCAATAATGCTAGCTGCAATAGCATCTGGATTATGTCTAATATATTCTCCTTCTACAAAAGATAAGTTACGTTGTAATAGGTTTACTCCCTTTCCTTTTGCTTTTACAATATCTTGTTCTACTAAATCCGCACCTTGTCTGTTATATCTTTTAATAAACTCTGGTATAATTTCTCCTGTATCATAAATACAATAATCAACAATGCCTTTTCCTGCATGGTCAATAATAGCTTGTAAGTGGTCAGAAACGCCATAATTATCTGTTTGACCTGGCTCTGTCATGATATTGCTTACATAAATCTTAATTGCTTTACTTTCTCGTATGGTTTTTGCTACATTTTTTATTAATAAGTTTGGAATAACATTGGTATAAAGACTTCCCGGTCCTATTACAATAGCATCTGCTTCTGCAATTGCTTCTAAAACTCCTGGCGCTGGTCTACAGTTGGTTGGTCTTACAAAAATTCTTGCTATTTTACTTACTTTTTCATATACCATTTGTGGTATTTTGTCCTTTTCCTCTACAATAGTGCCATCTTCTAATTCTGCACAAATTGTCATTTCGTCTAATGTTACAGGAAGTACTTTTCCTACCATATTTAAAACATCTTTGCTTTCTTTTACCGATTCTGTAAAATCTCCATACAGCTTATTCATACTAGAAAAGTAGATATCTCCAAAGGATAAATCTCGTAATACACCTTCTGTAAATGTAGTGGAAAATAACCCTTCCATTGCTGCTTCGTTATGTGAAAGTGCTACTATACTTTCTTTAATATCCTCTATTGGTAAAGAATTTAATTGTTTTTGTGAATTAGTTCTATTTTTTCCATAATTAGAAACCGTTACAATGGCAGTAATATTATTGGTATAGTGTTTTAATCCCTTAAGCACTGTATTTAAACCTGTTCCTCCACCTATTACTACCACTTTTGGTCCTTCATTATATACTTTTTTATTAAAAATTAAAGAATTCACATCTTTTTTATTTTGTAATCTACTGTCACTTGCTTCTACCAATAATTCTAGTGTTCTTTTTTGCATAAAAACAAGTGCTAATATCACACATGTAAATCCTAATACAAATATAAGAATAATTTTTGCCACATCTGCAAATGCTAATTCTTTTGAAACAAGTATGGTTGCCATACCATATCCTGCAAGAATAATTCCTACTAATAGTAATAATATCCATCGTTTCATTTTTGTTCCTGATTTAAACCATTCTAAAAAGCCTTTCATTTTTTAATCCTCTCCTATTACAATTATTTCTAATTTAATTTCTTTATGAAATAGTTCCTTTATTACTTGTTTTGTATGTTCTACTACTGCCAGTACATCTTTTGCAGTAGCATTACCTTTATTTACAATAAAACCTGCATGTTTGGTAGAAATCTCCGCTCCACCTACCTGATAGCCTTTTAACCCTGCTTCATCTATTAGTTTTGCAGTAATAAAGCCATCTCCTCTTTTAAAAGTACTTCCTGCGCTAGGATATTCCAAAGGCTGATTTTGTTTTCTAGAAGCCAAATTTTCTTCCATTCTTTGCCTAATTTCTTCTTCCTTTCCTTTGGTTAACTGTAGCTTTGCTTCTAGTATCACACCAATATTTTTCTCAAAAATACTATGACGATAGGAAAATTGATGTTCTTCATTAGAAATAGTATGTATGTTGCCTTCTTTATCCATATAGGTAGTGGTAAGCAAAACATCTTTTATTTCAGAACCATAGGCTCCTCCATTCATGCGGATTAAACCGCCTACTGTTCCTGGAATTCCATATAAATTTTCTAAACCAGACAAGGAATAAGTCGCCATTTTTCCTGCCAAATACGGGACTTTTACTCCAGCTCCAACGGTAACTACTGTATCTTGCACCTCTATTTTTTGGAAATCTATTTGCAAAACTATTCCTCGTATTCCACCATCTTTTACTAATATATTGGTTCCATTTCCCAAAATAAATATTGGCACTTGATAGGACTTAGCTATTTTTAAAACCTTAGCTAATTCTTCATATTGGTGAATTTTAATAAACAAATCCGCCTTTCCACCAATGTGAAAGCTTGTATGTTTGCTCATTGGTTCTTCTTGCAAAATATCTTCTGGTTTTATCCATTTTATTAACTCTTGATAACAATCGTTCAATCCGTTCTCACCTCTACTATTTTCTCTATTGTATGGTTTCTTTTTTTGATTCAGAACTTCTGCTTACGATTTTATCATTTTTTCCTTTTCTTTACAAGCTTTCCCTATGAATTTTAAAAAATATTGATAAAAGAAAAAACCTGTTTTTCTTTTATGTGTTCTAATAAATAAATGGCTTTCTCTAATTCTACAACTCCTGCCTCATAATCCTCTACTGCCAAGCTTGCTTTTAGTCCCGTTAACCCAGTTTCTACTTTTTCTAGTTCATCATGTTCAATATAATATGCCATTGTTTCATCTATTTTGTGCCATTTATCCATGCTTTCTTCCATTTTCTTTTCTATTTGCTGTTTATTCTGATGTTCCATCATATCCTCTTTTAAACTTTGCAATTCTTGTGTCATAATCTCCACACTTTTTGTAGTATTACTTTGTGTAAGATAATTTCCCACAAAAAGCAAGACTAGAATAACAATAATAATGGTTACTTCTCGCCACATTTATTTTTTCCTTTCTTTTTCTTGACAAAAAATTTGATTCTTTCCATCAATGGTTGCCACCAGTACATTTTCTGGTTCCACCTTAAATTTGCTAATTTCTTTTCTTAGCCACTGATAATCTTTTCCAATCGCCTTTAAATTATCGTACATAATTTTTCCATCTACAATTAAATCATACGGAACACCTTCATATTCTGGCATCATATTAAAGTCTTCTGGAATTGTCGTTCTTTTATTTGGTTTTTGAATAACTGTTACTTGTCCACTGGTCTCTAAGATAGCATATTCCACATCTCCAATGTTAATAACGTTGTTACCACGTAACCTTTCTTGTAATTCATTAATAGTAAATCTTTCTTTTTTCATTACTGTTTCATCAATTCTACCTCGATAAATTAAAATAGCAGGTTTTCCGCAAATTATTTTTCTAGCTTTAATGCTTTTTATGTTAACAATAGATATTAAAAGATGCATTAACAATAATCCTAAAATAGGAATAATACCATTGGAAATAGGAATTCCTGTGTCTGCCATTGGTATTGTTGCCAAATCCGCAATCATAATAGAAATAGCAAGCTCAAATGGTTGTAATTGCCCAATTTCTCTTTTCCCCATTAAACGCATTACCACAAGTACTAAAATATATAACACAATTGCTCTAATAAATGTAATTACCATATTTTACCTTCCTTTGTTTTTCCAATTTTTTATTCATTTTACAATATTCTTTACCATATCCATAAAATTATACTTTGTTTTTGCATAATATTATTTTTTTTGTGAATACTAGATGTATAAGAAAAAAATTTCTTATTAGAGGAATGTTGTTTTTTAGGTGAAAAATAGATTTTCACTTTTAAGGAGGTTTGTAACATGGCAGATAATAACGCACAAAGTAAATCTACAATGGGCACTGTTGGTCAAATTGTTGGTAGATTCATTGCATCTGCAATTGTACTCGCTATTACTGCATTTTTTACACCAGGTTTCAGTATTAACAATATTTGGACATTAGCTTTAGCAGCTGTTGTTCTTACTGCAATGGATTACTTGATTGTAAAATTTACAGGATTACATGCAAGTGCTTTTGGTAAGGGATTTGTAGGTTTTGCTCTAGCTGCTGTCATTTTATATTTGACACAGTATTTAGTAGCAGGATATACTATTTCTTGGATTGCTGCAATTATTGGTGCTTTCATTTACGGTGTTGTAGATTACTTTATACCAGGAAATCAAACATTATAAGAAAGGTAACTTAAGTCTTATTGTATAGTCAAAATCTTGCAATTTTTACTATACAATAACCAAAAACAAAAAAGAGAAACAAAGTATAAAGTACCTTGTTTCTCTTTTTCTTTTATTCTGCATATTGGGTAAGAATATCATTTACAGCTTTTTGTAAATTGACATTTTCTATTACTACATCTGCTACTTTTTCCACTTCTTTAAATTTTTCTTTGTCCATACGCAAACGCTCTTGTATTGCTTCTATGGAATCTCCTCTTTTTAACATTCTTTTCGTACGTTCTTCTGCTGGTACATGAATGTAAAATACTTTCATTTTTACCAAATCTTTTCCTAACCTTTTTAGCCCTTCTCTCATATCAGGAATAGAATCTACAATTTGAATACAGCAAGAACTTTCGGATACATTTTCTGCACTAATCCCATAAAACTCTCCATTATATTCTGCTCTTTGTAATAACTTTCCTTGGCTCCATAATCTTTCAAATTCCTCTTTTGTTACAAATACATACTCGTTATTTTGTTCTTCTTTTTCTCGTTTTGGTCTTGTTGTGTAATCTAACATTTTATTATAACCTATTTTTTCTAACTCATTTAAAATAGTTGTTTTTCCAGAACCACTTTCTCCAATTAATACAATCATCTTGTTTCCTCCTGCTATTATTATATTCCTTTTCCTTTTTCAAAACAATAACAATTATATTAAGTTTATATTACTAATATAAGAAAAGTGGCTTCGCCATATGTACAGGTTTGCCTTGCAAATCGCGCAGTCCAAGGTAACTTAGTCCTTGTTGTACAGCAAAAATCTGGCAATTTTTCCTATACAATAAAAAAATAATACAAACAGCTAAAGTTCGTATTATTTTTATTTGGCTGGGCTGGGTAGATTCGAACTACCGAAATGCTAGAGTCAAAGTCTAGTGCCTTACCGCTTGGCTACAGCCCAATATAATGGGGTGGAAGATGGGATTCGAACCCACGACCTCTAGTGCCACAAACTAGCGCTCTAACCAACTGCGCTACATCCACCATTTGCGTGTTTGCCACACGCATTTACTATTTTAAACTATTTTGTACCCTTTTGTCAATAGAAATTTATGTTTTTTCTCATTTTATTTTTTAAAATTTTAATTAATCTGCTGATGCAAAAATAACAATTCTTTGGTTGGTATAATCGGTACAGGTTAATAATACAATTTCTCTTTTTCCATCTGTATCTCTTTCTAAATAAGATGCATCTTCTGGGGTTGTTTCGTATTTGTTATAAATAGTATAAGTAACTTTATTACCGCTTTCATCTGTAATGTATACTTTATCTCCTGCCTCTAATTTTTTATTGTTTGAGAAAAACAATCCATTACGATAATTATGTCCTTCTATTACCGTATTTCCCACTTGGTTTAGCCCTCCTGTTGTATGTAAAATAGCTACACCTTTTTCAATAGAATCTCTGGTAGCTTTACTGTAAATTGGATATTCACAATCTGTTTTTGGAATTTCTATTTTTCCTACAGTATAGTATGGTTTTTTCGAATTGTTACTAGATCCTGTATTAGAAGAACCTGTATTTCCTCCTGTTACTACATTGCTAACCGTATTGGTAGTAGGAATAGTAATATTGGTATCGGTATTTGTAGTAGGAACATTTGTTACTCCATTGGATACCATATTTGTTTTTGTGTTATTCACAATTGTTTTATCAAATTCATTTAAAGCTGCATCTGCTTCTTTTGTTACATAATATTTTCGAATAATATCATACCCTAAAAATCCTAATAATCCTACTATTAAAATAATAGCTATGATTAAAAGGATTGTTAAAAATTTACTATATTGACCACCTAATTTATCTTTAAACATAGTTCCACCTCTTTTGTTACTAATTCTATTTTATTATAACATATTTTTTTCTGTTTTACTATACTTTTCCCTAATTTTTTACTATTCTATTATTATTTCTTTTTTATATTATTTTAAACACAACAAAGAAGAGGATATTTCTATTTTCATAGTATATCCTCTCCTTGTTTGCGCTAAGTAATTTCTCGTATGAATTTACATATCTTGCCTGTGTCACTGGTTTGAACAGGTTCTTTAAAGTACCCCCTTTTTTGTAATAAGACATTATTATTGCCTCTATAATGTAGGATTAAAAATTGTTCAATACAATTTTTTTGTACCTTATAAAAAACTGTTCCTGCAGCTAGATAGTCGTTTGCATCTAGGATGTGTATTCCGGTTCCATCATTTGGGTAAGTGCAATACATTGGAAAATTGTATCTGGTATTCCAGTAATAAGCATCGTTACTAAACATACTAAGATCCATCGTATTTTCTTGGTTTACTTCTTCTACTTTGAGAAAAACCTTTTCTGTTTTGGGTGTAGGTAACGTATTTTTCTGTACTGTTTGTTCCTTTACTGTTTCCATTACCTGAGGTGTTTCCTTTCCTTTTGTTGCTACCAAATTAGTAGGCACTGTCATTTCTTCATCAATAAACAGAAATGGAATGCTTAAACTTTTGGTAATAGCAGCAAAACTTAAATCTGCGGTAAAAACAATAACATCTCTTTTTTGTTCTTGCCATAAGTCCCACGCTACTCGTATAATTCTAGCATCCTTTGTATTAATTCGCCATCCTGGCAAATTTGCTTCTGTTTTACATGGCATTACCTTATTTTCCTCTTTTACTGCAAGCCTTAAAAGGACACTAACATTTTTTCTTTCTAAAACAGAAAGTGTTTCGTCTTTTTTTAGTCCCTCTAATTCTTCAATAACAATACTGGAAAACACCAAAATAGCATCCAAAGCACTTAGCTTTTCTTCTAACTGCCATACACCTATAATAGATGTATCAATTACTACTAGCTGTTTTTGTGTTTTATTTTCCTGCAGTTTAGCAATGTATTGCCGTGCCTCTTCTGCAGAAAAATAGGAATGAATTGAGTAGAAAATTTGCTTATTGGTTAAGCTTTCTAGAAAAGAAATATCTTTTTTAGAATATCCCTTTTCTATTAATCTTCCTATTCTAATTCCATCTTCTTTGATTTGTTTTGTTGTCCGTGCCTTTTTCATACTAAGTTCCTCCTTACGCTTTGCTTACGTTGTATTTACATTTGTAAATACAAATACTAAACAGTCTATCATCTATATATTAACATAATTTTCCACTTTCGTCAACGACCATAATTAGGAAGCCATTATTTTTCTTAATAATATTACCTTTCTGATACCGTTTCTGGCATATTTTCATAGAGTGGAACAATAAAATGTAATGAAGCATCTACTGTATTTGAGCTTTCATAAATTGCTCGCATATTGCTTGCTTCCGATTGTGGGGCTAACAAATTTTGCATATATTGATGCGCATATAGGCTTCCATCTTGATTTACCACATCAAATTTTTGCAAATATAAAGTATTTTGTCCTACATTAATATAGGCATCTTTAATAAATTCCACACCACCTATTAAAGCTTTTTCTATACTATCCCAACCTTGACTATAGGCATATTGTGCTGCATTTTCTAAAATTTCTTCTCTAGAATTTCCACTAGCACCAATATTAAACACATTGTATACCAAACTTTCTTTGTATTCATAACCTCTTGATAGAGTAGTCCCTTCTCTGCCTTGTTCTTGAATTAACCTAGAAGCAATAAAATAGGGATCTACATTTGCTTTTTTCCCAGCTTGTAATAATGCCTCAGCAATAGCTTCTCCCTCTAAGAAAGAACCTTGCGTAATACTTCCTAACCCCTCTGCAGTTTGTGCACCTTCTACGTAAATTAATTCTGCAAATTGAAAAACATTTTCTTCTTTTAATATATTCCTTGGGTCCATTTGATAGGCTATTGCTTTATCCGAAGCACAGAGCCATGTTCCATTATCAAAAGTCTTATCCTTGTCTATTTCACATCTCCAATCTTCTGGATATTCAGTGGAATCTGGAATTAAATTTAAAGGATATGCCGTATTATCTTTGTGTCCTTCGTTTTTGATTACTTCAGACCAATCTAATCTTGTATACAGTAAGGTAAACTCCCAGTTTGGATGCCTTTCTTGCAATGCATCTAGTAATTCTTTGTATCCAGGATATTTACTTTCGTTTATATTTTTTCCATTATATGCAACATACTTCTGTTTCTTATTTTCGTTACTTATCCAAACAAAAATCACGCAACAAATAAGGACAATAACAAGAACAATAGCCGTTATTATCTTTACTTTTTTAGGAATCCTTTGTATTACATTTTTTATAAATAGTATAAAATTTTGTATTTTTTCTTTCATTTTGTTTTCCTTTCTTGGATCCTAGGATTATTTAAAATAAGGTATTTCAGAATTTCGTGGGAGTAATTTTTGGAGCAGGTAGCGGGAATCGAACCCGCGCTATCAGGTCGGAAGCATGACATTCTACCACTAAATTATACCTGCTTATTTTTTATTAGTATATCATTTTGTTTATCTTTTGTCTATATAGGATTTAAAAAATTACTAAACAAAAAATGTATTACGTAAATTCTAAAGAAAAACTAGATAATAGCCAATAAATCTATTATCTAGTTTTTTCTTGTGGTTTCGGTTATTCTTCCTGATATTCTTGTACAAGACTTTCTCCTGTTTGTGCATTACTTACAATATGTGAAATTTTTTACTTTGTTACCGTTACCGTGCCACCCTGAGATGATGTAGTATGTTTTAAATTATCTATTACATAAGAATAATACATTCTAATTCTTGCGGTTCCAGGACCTACTGCCGTTACGTTACCATTGTCATCTACCGTGGCCACTTCTTCATTAGTACTTCTCCAATATCTTTCCTCATAAGCTGCGTTAGATGGTGTTACCGTATACTCCATTTTTTGCTTTTGACCTACTTTTAACGTTACATCTTTTACTACTATATCATCTGGTTTTACTCCTGTTTTTAAGGTAAATGACTTTGATATTCCATTTACTTTTACTGTAATAGTTGTTGTTCCTACTCCTACTACGGAAACATTTCCATCTTTATCTATGGTTGCCACATTTTTATTACTAGAGGTATAGGTTGGTTTATCTGTAGTACCATATGGGAATAGTCGTATTCTTAAGCTAAAAGTTTCTCCTACTCCTCCTTGTTCTTTTTCTCTTATCCAAAAACTGGTAGCCGGAACTGTTCCTTCTGTTATACCTGTTTTATCTTGATAATATGCTACTCCTTTAAATTCTGACCATTTATAGTCATCGTATTTGGTAGAAGTACATGGGCGTAATTCATTTTTTTTGATTAGCATTTCTTCATCACTTTTTAAGAACCATGTTCTATCCACATCTCCATATGCATAATAGTCACTACCTTCGCAATCTACATGATACCACTGACCATCTATTTTTGCTAAACTCCAATGATGGTTTCCTGAACCATGTGCCGCATCTACTTGATGTTGATTTATCATGTCTGTTTCAATTCCTACATAAGCACATAGGGTATTAAATGCAGAGGATACCCCAATACAGTCTCCCATACCAGATAATAGTGTATCTTTATAATATCCCCATGCTACATCATATTCAGAATTAGATACTTCTCCTCTTTCATCATAAGCAGTATG
Source organism: uncultured Clostridiaceae bacterium (assembly GCA_930990125.1). GTDB lineage: Bacteria > Bacillota > Clostridia > TANB77 > CAG-508 > CAKNOI01. The sequence continues at coordinate 27,744 of CAKNOI010000016.1, forward strand.
CTCACTTCTCATAAAGTTAGAGCAAACATAATCGTGAATAACAAGTGCTTTTTCTGCTTGTGACATGTCATTTGTGATATATTTTTTTACTACATTTTTACAATGTTCATCAATTTCTTTTAATGTTTCTGTATAAGGATCTATAACGTCAATAGCATAGCTTTTCTTTTGTAACAATGCATCTTCTAGCTCGTCAGTGGTTCTTACAATTGTTTTTCCTGTAGCTAGTTTGGTTTCACTATTTTTGTAATTTATGCTAGAACGATACTCTGGCCATTCCACACCATAATATTTAGTAGATGTAGAAGTATTATCGGATACCGGGGTATAGAAGAATTGTACATGTCCTTCCCAAAATCCATCTTCTAACTGTTCTGTGTTTCGTAAGAAGAAATATCTTCTCACTTTGTTTTTTCCCTCTACTTGAGATATATAACTATCTGCTCCGCAAGAAACGTAATATATTTCTCCATCTATTGTTACTTCATTAATAGCATTTTGACCATAATTAGCATATCTATCTCTTTTTATTTCTGATGGAATTCCTGCAATTCCTAAAAGGCAAGTATAAGTATTGGCAAAACCTAATTGGTTCATGGTTCCACCTAAATTGCAGATATTGCTTTCTTTACTATTTGTTTCGCAAATATCTTCTTCATAATTTAACTTTGTTCCTGTAACCAAATAATCATGTAATACCAATGCTTTGGTAGCTTCTGACATATCCTCTGTACAATATTTTGCTACTACATCTTGTAATTTTTTGTAGTATGTAGTTATTTCTTTGTAATTGGAAGCTGATGAGTCAAATTCTAATTTGGTATTGCATTGTCCTAATTGTGTATACAAATCACTATAAGAAGATATGGTTGCTGTTCTATTACGTGATTGTGTAATATCTGTTTTACCCAATCTGTATTTTATAATAGCTAACGCATCAGCAGAAGATGGTACTGCATCTTTATCACGAGTTACTTTAGTAATTCTTCCTGCTTCTATACCATACTCATTTGGTATTTTCACTTTTCCCGTTTTATTTTTCACAATAGCAAGTGCATCAGAAGCTGTAATATTTCCATCTCCATTAATATCTCCATATAGCACTAAAGTAATAGTATCTAATACATAATCCCATTGTTGTACTACTTTTAATGTACAGCCTGTTCCCATTTTAGCAGAACCTGTAAGTTCTTCTCCCTTTTGATTATATGCTTTTATTTTAAAAGCACTATTGTATAAATTTAAAGACATATTAGAAAGAATTGTCTCTGCTGTAACATCCTTTGCATCCAAATTAGCTAAAATTTTATTGTCTTCTTCATAAATTTTGTACTTTGTTGTTTTAAAATAGTTCATTGTATTCGTAGATGCCATAGAAATATTAGAAAACGCAATCATCATAAGCATAACTGCAATTCCTAATATGAAACAAATTTTACATTTTTTCACTAAAATCCCCCCTTATTTGTCCCTATTATATCGCTACTCTTGAAGCACTGTCAATAGGAACGAAGATTTTGACAATGTTTACTTATTATTTCATTTTTCATTATTGTAGTTTCGTAAAAATCTTGACATTCAGCCTTTCTCTTTTTTTACAACAAAAAAAATGATATAATTGAAAAATTATACCATACTATTTTTGTATTCTTTGTAGAAACAAGAATCATTTAATTTGTTTATTATTTAAAATTTGTCAAAATCTCTATTGAAATTTGGAGCAGGTAGCGGGAATCGAACCCGCATAGCCAGCTTGGAAGGCTGGAATTCTACCATTGAACTACACCTGCATTTGATTTCATTTTTGTAGTTTGGGCTTTTTACTTGTAGTATCCATAACGTCTATGCATTTGGAGCAGGTAGCGGGAATCGAACCCGCATAGCCAGCTTGGAAGGCTGGAATTCTACCATTGAACTACACCTGCGTCTCAAATTTCTAGCACGTTATTTATTATAACGAGTAAATCTATTTTTGTCAATACAAAATTTAAATTTTTTAAGAAAAAATTTCTCCTATTGGAATGGTATTACCTCTTAGAAAGTCATAAATGTTCATTTTCTTACTATTTTCTGCTTGTAATTCTATTACTTCTATGATGGCGTCCTTTGCTTTAATATAAAGACCATTCTTATCTCCTGAAAACATCACGGTTCCTGGTACAATTTCTGGCAATTTATAAGCATATTCTGCTAAATCTGGAAATAAGTCAAATAGTTTTTCATAGGAAATAACATTTACTTTCCAAAATTTTATTTTTTTCTCCTTCCAGAAAGTATATGCTCCCATAATAGGATTCATTCCTCGTACCAAATTTTTTATTCCTTGTGCTGTTTCTTGCTTCCAATCTATTTTAGCCATTTCCTTTGTTAACATTGGTGCTAAGGTAAAATCTTCTCCCTGTGGCGTTCCTCGTAAGTCTCCTGCTTCTATTTTTTGAAGTGTTTTTACCAAAAGATCTCCTCCTATTTCTTTTAGCCTATTCCATAGCTCTCCTGTTGTTTCGTCTGGTCCAATGGTTACTTCTTCTTTTAATAACATATCACCTGTATCCATTCCTACATCCATATACATGGTCGTTATGCCTGTTTTTTCTTCACCATGAATAACAGCCCATTGAATTGGTGCTGCTCCTCTATATTTAGGAAGTAAAGAACCATGTACATTAATGCAACCAAGCCTTGGAATGTCTAGTATTTCTTTAGGAAGAATTTTTCCATATGCTACTACACAAATACAGTCTGGTTTTAAACTTTTTAATTCTTCTAAAAATTCTGGATTATTTTTTATTTTGGTTGGTTGGTAAATCTTTAATCCTTTTTGCAAAGCATATTCTTTTACTGGAGAAGGAGTAAGAATCATTTTTCTTCCCTTTGGTTTATCGGGATTGGTTACTATTCCTACTATATCATACCCCGCTTCGTACAATTTTTGTAAAGAAGCCTGTGCAAAATCTGGTGTTCCCATAAATACAATTCTTAACATCGCTTCTCCTCCTTTTTAATCTTGATTATTTGGCTCTACAATTTCCATTGTTCCTGGAATCATTAAGTCAACAAACAAAATTCCATTTAAATGGTCTATTTCATGCATTAATGCTTGTGCTAATAATTCTTTTCCTTCTACTCGTATTTTTTCTCCTTTTTCATTAAGAGCTTCTACTATTACTTCTTTTGGTCTTACTACTTTTGCATACTGGTTTGGAAAGCTTAGGCAACCTTCTTCTACGGTTTGCTCCCCTTTGGTTTTGATAATTTTAGGATTAATTAAAACAAGCACATCACTACCATCATAAGTATCTATTACAATTACTCTTTTTAAAATGCCAACCTGTGGTGCAGCAAGTCCCACACCATTGTACTTATGTAGGGTTTCTATCATATCTTCTACTAATACTTTTATTCTTTCGTCTACTACTTCTACTTCTTTTGCAGTTTTCCTTAAGATAGGATCTCCATTTTCTATTATTGTTCGAATTGCCATTTTTTTCCTCTCTTTCTTATATCATATTATTGGGATTTCGATACACTGCAATTTGTGCCTTTGCATTTTTATTTTTTTCTAAGCAATTTCCTAATGTATCGATGATAGTATCTCCAAAATTACATTTTATAATCATGCGAAATCGATATTTATTTTTAATACGGTCTATAGGAGCTGGCATGGGAGAATATACATACGTATTTTCCAGTTGTTCTAAAGAAGGTCTTATTTCTTTTTCTAACTTTTGTATTACCTCTTGTGCCAGTTCTTTTTTCTCGCTACTAACCACCAGTACTATTATATCGCAAAATGGCGGATATTTCAAGCTCTGCCTAATGGTTTGTTCCATCTCATAAAAGGATAGGTAGTCTTGGTCTTTGGCATATACAATACTATAACTATCGGTATTATAGGTCTGAACAATTACTTTTCCAGGTATATTTCCTTCTCTTCCCGCTCTTCCTGCTACTTGTACTAGTAAATCAAAAGTTCTTTCATTTGCCCTATAATCTTCCATATGCAAACTACTATCTGCTGCCATTACGCCTACTAATGTAACATCTGGAAAATGGTGTCCTTTTACTACCATTTGTGTTCCTATTAAAATATCTATTTTTTCTTTTTGAAAGGCTTCTAGTATTTTTTCATGCGAATTTTTTTGGCTTACGGTATCTACATCCATTCGGATGGTAGTAGCTTCTGGAAATAGCTTATGTACTTCTGCTTCTACTTTTTGTGTGCCTGTACCAAAGTAGCGTACTTTCTTACTGCCACACTCTGGGCAGGTAATAATACAATCCGTTTCGAAGCCACAATAATGACACTTTAATTTGTTGGTTTTTGCATGATAGGTTAGGCTAATATTACAATTTTTGCACTTTGCCACATATCCGCAATCTCTACACATAATAAAGGTAGAATATCCTCTTCTGTTTAAAAATAATATTGTCTGTTTTTTCTGCTTTAATGTTTTAGCTATTTCTTCTTGCAAACGACTACTAAACATAGAGCGATTACCGTTTGCCAGTTCTTTTCGTAAATCCACAATTTCCACTTCTGGTAAAGGAGCATGGTTTGCTCTTTTATTTAATACTAATAATGTCTTTTCTCCCGTTTTGGTTTGATAAAAACTGTTAATACTTGGTGTTGCACTTCCTAATACACAAGGAATATGGTTTTCTTTTGCTAAATATTCTGCTATTTCTTTTGCATCATACCTAGGAGACATTTCGGACTGGTAAGAAGAATCGTGTTCTTCGTCAATAATAATAATTCCTAGGTTAGAAATTGGTGCAAATATAGCAGACCTTGCCCCAATTACAATACTTGCTTCTTTTCTTTGAATGCGTCTCCATTCGTCATATCTTTCTCCTACCGATAGCTTACTATGTAAAATAGCTATTTTTTCTTTTCCAAAACGAGAAGCAAAGCGATAAATCATTTGCGGGGTAAGGGAAATTTCTGGAACCAGTACCAATGCAGACTTTCCTTTTTCTAATACTTTCTGGATAAGTTGTAAATAGATTTCTGTTTTTCCTGAACCTGTCACTCCCATTAGTAAAAAAGAGGTATAGCTTTCTTCTTCTATGTTTTTTGCTACTTCCTGATATGCTTCTTCTTGCTCTTTCGTAAATTGCAAATTACTTGTTTTTTCTATTTCTCTATCTGTAATAGGGTTTCTATCAATGTTTTTTTCTTGTATTTCTAGAAATCCGTTTTTTTCTAATGTTTTTATTACTGCTTTGCTAGCATCTGCATACACACTTAAATCTGATGTTGTAACACCTTCGTTTTCTAGTAAAAATCGAAGGATGCGAATTTGCTTTTCCGATTTTATTTGTTTTGTTTCTATGGCTTCTTCTATTTCTTCTGCATCTTTTTTTAAAAAGACACACTGAATACATTTTTCTTTAATACGATTTTCTATCTTTTTGGTAATCTTTCCTGGCGGTAAAAACAGCTTAATGGCATCTGCTATATTGCAAAAATATCTTTTTGCTATCCATTTAGCAAGCTGTATTTTATGCTCATCTAAATATTGCTCTTTTTCTACTTGTGCAATCTCTTTTACCTCAAAAGGCGATGTCTCTTTTAGCCCAATAACAAAACCTTCTTCTAACTTTTTTGTATTTCCAAAAGGAACCAAAACACGACTACCAATTGTTATTTGTGGTAGCATTTCCTCGTTTATGTTATAGTCAAATACTCTATTTAAGTTACGTACATTGCTATTAATAATTACTTCTGCTATCATGTGTCTTCTTCCTTTCTTTTTTCTGGTCTTATTATATTCTATTTCAGAATAGCTGGGTCTTTTTTTGCTGCTAGTTTTGATGGAACTAATCCTGCTATTACACTGTATTGTCTATACTATTAATCCTTATTTCACAAAAGGTTCACAAATGTAAGCACATAGTTTCATAAAATCTAGCTATTTTGACCTTGGAATGAAAAACATCCTTCTTCATGGGAATAGATAATACCTATTGCTTGCAAATACGAATAAATAATAACAGAACCAACAAATTTCATTCCTCTTTTTTGTAAATCTTTAGAAATAGCATCTGACAAAGGAGATGTTGTTTTTCCTATTTCGTAATACTGCTTTCCATGGGTAAAGGTAAGTAAATACTTTTTAAAAGAACCAAACTCTTTTTGTATTTCCTGAAAAATTTTCGAATTTTGAATACTTGCCTTTATTTTTAACTTATTGCGTATAATATTTGGATTTTGCAACAATTCTTGTATTTTCTCTTCTTGGTAATTTACTACCTTATCAATAGCAAAAAAATCAAAAGCCTTTCGAAAAGCTTCTCTTTTATTCAGCACACACTCCCACGAAAGCCCAGCTTGAAAAGAGTCTAGTATTAGCATTTCATATAAATATTGTTCTTCTAAATTTAATTTTCCCCATTCTTCATCATGGTATACTATGTAAATAGGATTTTTCCCATTACACCATTTGCATCTTGTCACTTGTTCCATACATTCCTCCTAAAAAATCGGAGACAATATCCCCGATTTTTTAATTTTTTTATTATAATAAAATTTAATCTTTTATATATCACAAAAAACTGAGTTGTTTAACTCAGTTTTTTTGGTGCCCGGACGTGGAATCGAACCACGGACACAGGGATTTTCAGTCCCTTGCTCTACCAACTGAGCTATCGGGGCAAAAAAATGGCGACCTGGAACGGGCTCGAACCGTCGACCTCTAGCGTGACAGGC
>CAKNOI010000017.1 GCA_930990125.1 uncultured Clostridiaceae bacterium
TTAATATCAAGGGTTATCAGTCTTTTACTCTTTTACAACTGTCAAATTCAGGATTTTATTACTAACTCTTCTTTCTTGTCAACTACTTTTTTTCGTTTTTTTCTTTTCGAATTTTCAAATTTTTCCGTTTTTCTGCTATTTTATCTTCCCTCTATCTTTAAACCACTGTACCGTATCTTTTAAAGTTTCTTCTATTGGTCTTACTTGATACCCAAGTTCTTTTTTGGCTTTTGCACTGCTAAAGTTACTGTTGGTTCCTAGTGTGTAGACTGCATAGGAAGTAAAGAGTGGTTTTTCTTTTACCATTTTGTAATAGAGTTCGGATAAAAAGCCGGTAATAAAGGCAAACCATCTTGCTATTTTAAATTTGGGTGCTTTTACTCCTGTTATATTTTCTATTTGTTTCATGAGTTCTTTTACCCCTATTTGATGTCCTGTTAAAATATAACATTCTCCATTTTTTCCTTTTTCTGCTGCGAGAATAATTCCTTCTGCTACGTCTCTTACATCTACAAAGTTATAACCACCTTCTAAATAGGCTCCAATTTTTTTGTTTGCGCAGTCTATAATGAGCTGTCTTAAGTTCGATAACATGTATTCATAAGGTCCAATTACTCCGGAAGGATGTACAATTACAATTTCTAACTCTTCTCCTACTTCTTCTAATAACAGCTTAGTAGCTTCTGCTTTTGTTTTGGCATACGTGCCTTTTACCTCTTTTTCTGAAAACTCTTTGGTTTCTGTGATAACCTCTCCTTTTGGTAGTTCTTTAATGGCATGCACAGAGCTAGTATAAATAAGTCTTTTTACCTTCATTTCTTTACAAGCTTCTACTACATTTCTTGTTCCTTCTACATTCACTTGTCTTACTAATTTTTTATTTCCATTTCCAATTTCAATAATTCCTGCTAGGTGGAATACTATTTTCTGTCCTGCAAAAGCTTTTTTTAGACTTTCGATATCTCGTACATCACCATAAGCAAAGGAAATAGGAAGTTCTTTTAAAAAATCTATTTTTTCCCCTTCCTTTACAAAAGCGGTTACTTCATATCCTCTTTTTACTAAATAACGAACTAGGACATTACCAATATGTCCTGTGGCACCTGTAACAACACATTTCATATCAACCACCTCTTATATTTATTTTACTACTTTTTTGCAGTTTTTCCAAGTATATCTTGTTAGAATTCTCCTAAATTTCGCATGCCCGTTACGAAATTTTACAATTTAACATAATTATGGTATAATATAAGTGTTAGTATGACTATGTTGTTGATGAAAGAGAGGTATTATTGTATGGAAATAATCTATACTATTACAACAGATCGAATTGCTAGATTAGTAGAAGAACAGAGTTTTATTAATGACTTTAATCGATTTTCTACATTACAAGCTTATTGTGAAAGCCTAGGCGTTAATTGCTATATTGCAAATGGTTTACGGGTAAACTATCGGAATGAGATTACCAAAAAAACATTAGCTCACATGGCATTGTCGACTTATTTCCCCAACAAAATGGATTTGGACAACATTTATTTTGAAGAAGACAAATCTTTTTTCTTTTTCGAACTTCCTAAAATGGGACTAGAATATAAGAAAAAACATGCAATAGAAATAAATGCACAATATGTAAAATTTTGTTTAAATGAGGGATGTTTAACTTCTTCCATCAGAATTATACGACTTATGTTAAAACCCGAGCAAGAAATGATGGTAAGAAGGATGGTAGATGTACTATTTTTCCCTGAAAACCTTCCTGACCTTCCAAAACGCAAGTAAAAAAATTTCTGTCATACTAACTCTCTTACTCCCATACTGCAAACTGCGGTGTGGGAGTTTTTATCTTGTTTTGGTCTTGAAATTTTTTACAATACTGCTTGCAATATTTTACATTTTATGCTATAATAAATAGTATCCTCATTGTAGGAAACATATTATTTTTTTAGGAGGTCCTTATCATGGGAACAAAAATTTTACTTCGGGTAGAAGAGCTGGGTACTAACACATCACTGGAGAAATTGAAGTCTGAACTGAATCGTTTTAATGCATCCATCAAGTGTATGGAAAGTTACGTTTTATTACAGGCTCCAAACATTGATAGTGTTTGTAAACTCCGCTATTTTCTCGAAAAGAAATTTAACATTTCCCAACTTCCAACAGCATAATGGAATCGTTCTGTTATTCTGTTTTTAGCACCGGCGTTGTCGGTGCTTTTTTTGTCTTTTTTTCATTTGATACATATTTTCTTTTTTTTGGGAAACACTAAAAAAAACAAAAAAGGAGCTTGTTTATGGGAAAATGGAAAGAAAAACTAGAAACAATGGCAACTAATTTTTTTCATTTTGAGGATATTTCAGGAGAAGAAATTTTGCCAGATACTACAAATGCGACAGATCCAGAATTAGAAACGGTTAGTAATAAAGTATTAGAAAATGCCAATCCTTATGTGTATCCTAGTATAGATGTCAATTTAGAATATATCAAAGTAAAATACAATACGTTAATTAATAGTGATATTGTACTACGTGAATTTATTCTGACCGCTCGCAACAAAGAATATAAGGCTTTTTTGCTATATATTGATGGAATGGTGGATTCTAAAATTATTAATGATTTTGTATTAACTCCCCTAATGCTTCGTAATAGAGCAAATAGTTACGATGGAGAACAAAACCGTATTATTTCAGAGGCTGTAACTAATAATATTACTGTACGAAAGGTAAAAAAATTTAATACCGTAGATTATATTTATCAGTCCTTATTGCCACAAAATAGTGTAAAAAAAGAAAGAAAATTTGAGTCCATTATTGCAGGCGTAAATTCTGGAAATTGTGCATTATTTGTAGACACCTTAGATATTGCTTTTGATATTGAGGTAAAGGGATTTAAGTCACGTGGAATTTCTAGTCCTAATAATGAAATTGTTATTCGTGGTCCCCAAGAGGCTTTTACAGAAGTAATACGTACTAATACTTCTTTAATCCGAAGAATTGTAAATAACGAAGACTTGGTAATTGAAAATTTAGAAATTGGTACATTAAGTAAAACGAAGTGTGCTGTTTGTTATATGAAAAGTATTGCTAATGATGAGTTGGTAGCAGAAGTTAAAAATCGTTTGCATAACATAAAAATAGATTACCTCACCTCTTCCCGGGCAATTAGAACAATTAATAGAAGATAATGGGCAAATTAGTCTTCCTCAAATGATTGCAACAGAAAGACCAGACCGTTCTTCTAATTCGTTATTAGAAGGTCGTGTTGTTGTTATTGTAAATGGTTCTCCTTATGCTCTTATTATGCCAGGTGTTTTTATTGATTTTATGTTCTCTCCAGAAGATAGGAACTTAAAACATCAATTTGCTAATTTTGCAAAATTTTTAAGAATACTTGCTTTTATTATTACATTATTACTTCCTGGTTTTTATATTGCTATTACTAATTTTCATCAAGAAGCTATTCCTACAGAATTACTATTTGCTATTGTAGCTTCTAGGGCAGCGGTACCGTTTCCTATTATTTTTGAGCTAATTGTAATGGAACTTTCTTTTGAACTTATTCGTGAAGCTAGTATTCGTGTTCCTAGCCCTATTGGCCCTACCATGGGTATTGTAGGAGCATTAGTACTGGGACAGGCTGCTGTAGATGCTAGCATTGTTAGCCCTATTTTAATTATTATTGTCGCCATTACTGGAATTTGCTCTTTTGCTATTCCGGATTTTTCCTTAAGTTTTCATTGTAGGATTATGCGATTTATTTATACCATTATGGGTTATCTCATCGGCTTTTTAGGAATTGCCATTGTACTATTTTTGCATCTTACCATACTACTTACGATGAAATCGTTTGGCGTACCTTATATGCAACCTTATTTACCATTAAAAAGTTTTAATAACAAAGGATTATTTAATCCTCCTGCTTGGAATAGAGAATATAGGGCAAGTTTTTTACATGCTAAAAGACCAAGGAGGCAAGAAAATATTAGTATTCCCTGGAAAACAGGTAATAAACATGGAAAGGAGAAAACACTGTGAATTATTCCAAAATTGGTACCATAGAAGGAATTTGTTTAATTGTTATTATTATCTTTAACCATATTGTATTAAACTTGCCACAAAGCATTACCGATTCGTGTGGTTCTTCTTCTGTTTTAAATGTACTATATATTTCCTTTTTTATGTTTCTTCTTGTGTTGCTTATTATTCGATTATTTAAAAATTTTCAAACACAGGATATTTTAGATATTGCAGAATATTTAGGTGGAAAGTTTTTAAAATATGCTGTTGGAATTACTTTTTCCCTGTTTCTTATTTTTACCTTTAGTACTTTACTTAGAAACTTTTCTGAAATTCTAAAAATTGTATATTTTCCTTATGTGCCTATGGGATTTATTGTAGTATTGTTTTTGATTGTTGTTGTCGTAATTAACACCTTTGGCAAAAAAACCGTTATTAAAGCAAACGCGATTATCACTCCCATTATTGCGCTTAGTCTTTTTATTACTTTTTTACTTGTTGGCAGAAGTTTTTCGTTTGAAAGAATTTTGCCTATTTTAGGTTATGGTGTCAAGGAAACTTTTTTAACTGGATTATCTAATCTTTTTGCTTTTAACGGAATTTGCTACCTGTTCTTTATTATGCCGTATTTAGAAAACAAAGGGGATTTTAAAAAAATAGGAATTGGGTCTGTTGTTATTATTAGTATTTTCTTAGTTCTTGCTATTGGTAGCCTTCTTCTTACTTTTCCTTTTGTAAAATTTACAGAAGCATTATCTCCTGTGTACCTTATTATTAAAACAGCTAAATTTGGTACCTTTATTCAAAGACCAGAAGCTCTTTTTGTATTAACTTGGATACTATCGTTATTATCTTATTTAAGTGTTGGACTTATGTTTCTTCTTATTATTTTTAAGAAATTAACTAATGTCGCACACGAAAGAGCCATGGCTCCTTGTTTTGCCACCTTGATCTATATTGCTGCATGGATTCCTTCAGGTATGGCTGATATTCGCTTTTTTGAATCCACTTTATATAAATATTCTTCACTTATATTTTTATTTGGTATTTTTATTCCAATTCTTCTTTTGGCTAATATCAAATACAAGAAAAAGCATCCCAAAAACATGGTTTCGGAAGGAGGAGATGGTAATGAAAAACTCTCTTAAAACAGCAATACTTGCTTTTTTAATTCTTCTTGGATTTTCTCTTTCCTTTTTTGGAGCTTTTAATGCCAAAAATATCGATAATTTAGCCTATGTAGTTGCTTTGGGGTTAGATGTTGGAGAAACCAATAATTTAAAGCTTAGTCTACAAATTGCTATTCCCAGCGATTCTAGCTCTATGTCCGGTTCAGAACAATCTTCGGATTCTATTGTAAATTCGGTGGAATGTTCTAGCATTGAATCTGGCATTACCTTGTTTAACAGTTATATTAGTAAACAGATTGATTTAAGCCATTGTAAAGTAATTGTATTTTCAGAAAAACTTGCTAAACTTGGCATTTCCGAATATCTATATACTTTAATGAACAATATTCAAGTACAATCGGAAGCCAATATTATGGTATGTAAAGAGGATTGTTCTACTTTTTTAAAAAATTCTAAACCATTACTTGAAAAAATGTCCGCCAAATATTACGAAATTGCACTTAATTCTAGTGAATATACAGGATATACAGCCAATATTACCTTAGGAACTTTTTTTTCTGATTATACAGATACCTTTCAAGAAGCTTCTGCTATTTTAGCTTCTGTCAACACACAAAACACACAAGATTTAGAAGCAACTCAAGGTTCTACAAATGGAAATTTAGATGGTAATTATACAGCTGGCGAGACACCTATTGAGAGTAAATCTAATATTGAAAATATGGGGCTTGCTGTATTTCGTGATGATAAAATGGTTGGAGAATTAACTGGAATGGAAACACTATGTCAGTTGTTATTACAAAATAAAATGAAATCTGCTACTATTACAATTCCTAGTCCTTTTGAAGATGATAAAATTATTGATTTAAGTATCACATTAAATAAACGAACAAAAAATACTGTTAAAATTGTGAACGGTTCTCCTTATATTACTTCTAAAATAGTATTAGCAGCCAGAATTTTATCCATGGACAAAAACTCCGATAACCTAGATAAGGAAAGTATTCAAAAAATAGAAGAATATGCCAATCAGTATTTAGAAAGTAACTTGTTATCCTTTTTATATAAAACAGCAAAAGATTTTAAGGCAGATTCGGTAGGATTTGGAAAATATGCTGTACATCATTTTTTAACTTGGGATAGCTGGACCAATTACGATTGGCTTGCTAATTATGAAAATAGCTTTTTTGATGTAGAAGTAGATACAAAAGTAAAATCCGGATATTTATTAATGGAATCTTAGAAAGGAGGAACTTAGCGTCATGCGACTTGCCATTTTTCTTATTAGTATTCTTGTGTTTTTAGAAACATTTTTGTATGGCATTGTAGAAATGAAACAAAATCCTGAAAAAAAAGTTGGTATTACTATTTTATTTCTTTCTTTTGTGTGCCTTATTGTTCCTAGTATTATCATACAATTTCGCTAAAAAAGAAACACTTTTTACTTAAGTGTTTCTCTTTTACTATTCTTCTTCAGAGACTATTTGAAAGCGTATTCTTTTAGTAGCCTTATCTGCTTGTATCACTCTGATTTTTACGCTGTCCCCTAACCTATATGTCTTTTTCGTATTTTCTCCTACTAATATCTTACGGTCTTCTCGATAGGTAAAAAATTCTTTTCCCATATCTTCAAATCGTACCATGCCTTCTACCGTATTTTCTAATTCTACAAACATTCCAAAAGAAGTAACACCAGAAACAATTCCATTATATTCTTCTCCTATTTTATCTTCCATATATTCTGCTTTTTTCATTTCTTCGCTGTCACGCTCTACTGTTTGTGCAATTTTTTCTCTTTCAGAGGATTGCTGTGCTGCTTTTTCTGCTTTTTTTGTGTATTCTTCTTTCCATTTTCCTGTCACTTCGTATTTATGTGCTAAGTAAAAAGAAATAATACGATGAATAAATAAATCTGGATACCTTCTAATAGGAGAGGTAAAGTGGCAGTAATACTTACTTGCAATTCCAAAATGTCCTTTATTTTCGTTTTCATATCTTGCAACTTTTAAAGTACGAAGAATAAGGTTGGATACTACTCTTTCCTCTTCTGTCCCTCTTACCTTTTTTAGCACTTCTGCAAATGCACTAGGATAAATAGTATCACCACTTTTTTTAATACGATACCCCAAGGAATATAAAAAGCGGTTTAATTTCTCTACTTTTTCTAAGTCTGGTTTTTCATGAACACGATAAACAAAAGGTGCTTCTAACCAATAAAATTTTTCTGCAATCGTTTCATTTGCAATAAGCATAAATTGTTCAATAATACTATTTGCTATTCCTAATGTTTCTTTTTCAATAGAAATTGGTTTTCCCTGTTCATTTAATAGTATTTTACTTTCTGGTAGGTTTAAGTCTAAACTACCTTCTTCTTCTCTTCTTTTTTGTAAAATTTGTGCAAGTTCTCTCATTGTTTCAAATGCTGGTATATCTTCCCTATATCTTTTTAAAATAGTGGAATCTGTTTTTTCTAGTATTTTAGTAACATTCGTATAGATCATTCTTTCTTTTACTCGAATAATACCTTTGGTTACATCAGAAGAAATCACTTTTCCTTTTGGCGTTATTTCCATAATGCAAGAAAGTGTAAATCTATCTTCTTGTGGGTTTAAACTGCAAATTCCATTGGATAGTTCCTTAGGAAGCATTGGAATTACTTGGGATAGCATGTATACGCTTGTTCCTCGTAAATAAGCTTCCTTATCTAACTCTGAGCCTTCTTTTACATAGTAACTAACATCGGCAATATGCACTCCTAACAAGTAGTTTCCTTCTTTGGTTTTTGTTACTTGTACAGCATCATCTAAATCTTTTGCATCTTCGCCATCAATGGTATAAATAGCTTCTTCTCTAAAATCCTTTCGATATGGTATATCCTTTTTATCCAATAATGGATTAATGCTTCTTGCTTCTTGTAACACATTTTCTGGAAATTCGTATGGAAGTCCATATTCTTTTACTAAAGAAAGCATATCCACAAAAGCTTCGTTTTCAAATCCTAATACTTCTATAATTTTACCTTCTGCTTTTTTACCTTTTTGTGGATATTTTGTTATTTGTACTACTACTTTTTGCTTGTTTTTTGCTTTTCCAAATTGTTTTTTTGAGATAAAAATATCACTACCAAATTTTTTATCGTCTGGTACCACAAAACCAAAATTTCTACTTTTTTGAAAAGTTCCTACTAAAGAGTCTTTGGCATGCTTTACTATTTTTACAATCTTTCCTTCTGCGCTTTTTCCTTCTTCTTCTTTAGCCAGTAATTCTACCCAAACAATATCTTGGTTCATGGCACCTTTGGTATGGTTTTCTGCAATATAAATATCTTTTTTGTTTTCTAATGCTTGTTTTACAAACCCATAACCTTTTTCATTTCTAAAAAAAGTTCCTTCTATATGTGGTCTTTTCTTACTCATCTTTTCTCCTTTACAACAAAAAGGGGGAACAGTTTTGCTGCTCCCCTTACTTTTCTTTGTTATACAATATAAATAATTCCTAATACAACAGATAATATTGCAAATAGCACTCCTAAAATAATGGTCCATCTTCTTAGTTTTCCACCTTTGGTTCTACCTTTATTCTTTTCTAAAAAGTTATTACTATTAGAACCTGTAATGGTACTAGATAATCCTGCATCATCTTTAGATTGCATTGTTGCAACAATAATAAGTGCGAGACAAACAATAAAATAAATTCCTATTAATATGTATTTTACTACTTCCATTTAGTAACCCTCTTTTCTCGTATTATTTAGACGTTATTTATTGTAGCATACTTCTTGCAAAATTGCAAACACTTTTTGACTTTTCCTTTAATATTTGTTATACTTAACAACGTAGCGTGCTTGTCACGCTACGTTGTTTGTATTCTATTATTTTTCCTCTACCATCACTCTATTTTCTCCTACTAGTTCTTTAAACTGTTCTATAATTTCTGGTGTTGCAAAAAATGTTCCACAAGGTTTTATTTGTCCTTTTTCTATTACTTGTACCTGCATGTTGTTTCGTTCTCCATTAAAATAATGGATAGCACCTCTTAATTTTTCTTTTTCGGATTCTGGTAAATCGGTAATATCAATGCTTACTATCGTTTGCTTTTTAGCAGAAAAACTTGTAATTTGGTTTGCTACAATTTTAGTTTCTTCATCTTCTCTTATACTAAGCCTTCCTTTTACTAGTACTGTATTATCGTTTATGAGGCTATCTCCTGCTGCTAAATAAGCGTTTTCAAATACAATAATTTCTACTTGCCCGTATAAGTCTTCTACAGTTACAAAGGCCATAATTTTATTATTTTTGGTATATTTTTTCTTGATAGATGTAATAATTCCGGCATAGGTTACATTTTGTCCATCACGGTATTCTGGCAGTTTTCCTTCTTCTATGTTTTCCATTTGTTCTGTAATTTGATGTATTTGCAAAGAATTAATCGTGGTTTGTTTTTCTATTTCTTGTCTTAAATTTTCTAATGGATGTCCAGAAATATATAACCCAAGCATTTCTTTTTCCATAAAGAGTAATTCTTTTTTAGAATACTCTTCTTGTTTTATTAAGGTATATTTCATTTCGGATAGCTTCTTTTTTTCTTGTTCTCCTCCTAAATCAAACATGCTTACTTGTCCTTCTAATCCTTTTTTGTTGCTTGATTGGATACTATCTAATATGGTTTCAAAAGAAGCCATTAAGGTAGCTCTTGTTTCTTGCATTTCGTCAAAAGCTCCTGCCTTAATTAAACTTTCTATACATTTTTTATTTACCGCTTCTCCTTGTATTCTTTCACAAAAAGATGGAAAATCTTCAAATGGCCCATGCTTTGTTCTTTCCTCTACAATGCTATCTACTGCTGCTACACCTACATTTTTAATACTTCCGAAGACCAAAACGTATTTTGCCATTGTCTACTGTAAATTTAGTATCACTTTTATTAATATCTGGTTTTAAAATAGATATGCCCATTTTTTTACATTCATCAATATAAAGCGGAACTTTATCTAAGTTTCCTAAAAAGCTATTTAGCATTGCTGCCATAAATTCTTGTGGATAATACGTTTTTAAATATGCGGTACGATAAGCAATAACAGCATAACATGCTGCATGGGATTTATTAAATGCGTATTTTGCAAATTCTGCCATCTCGTCAAATATTTTGTTGGCAGATGCTTCATCAATACCATTACGTACACAACCAGGTATTTCTATATTACCATTTTCGTCTACTTTTCCATGGATAAAATATTCCCTTTCTTTTGCCATAACATCTAGCTTTTTCTTACCCATGGCTCTTCTTACAATGTCTGCTCGTCCTAGCGAATATCCTGCCAAGTCTCTTACAATTTGCATTACTTGCTCTTGGTATACCATACAACCATAAGTAACATTTAAAATTGGCTCTAGGCTAGGATGGGTATAAGTACTATGGGCAGGGTCTTGTTTATTTTTTATATACCTTGGTATTTGGTCCATTGGTCCTGGTCTATATAAAGATACCCCTGCAATAATATCTTCTAAGCAGTCTGGTTTTAGTTCTTTCATAAAGTTTGTCATACCTTGGCTTTCAAACTGGAAGATACCAATAGATTTACCTTCTTGCCATAGTTTATATACTTTTGGGTCATTCATTTCTTCATCAAATTGTACCTCTATCCCTCTGTTTTT
The DNA here is from genome assembly GCA_930990125.1 of uncultured Clostridiaceae bacterium. GTDB lineage: Bacteria > Bacillota > Clostridia > TANB77 > CAG-508 > CAKNOI01. The sequence goes on from CAKNOI010000017.1 coordinate 10,798, forward strand.
CTTTACTAACTTTTTGCAATCTTCAATAACAGTTAATGTTCTTAGTCCCAAAAAGTCCATTTTTAACAGACCTAGTTCTTCTAAGGTAGTCATAATATATTGGGTAGATATTTGTCCATCTCGTACATATAATGGTACATACGTATCTACCGGTTCTTTGGTAATAACAATTCCACAAGCATGGGTAGAAGCCTGTCTTGGTAATCCCTCTAGTGCCATAGAAATATCTAGTAGTTTTTTAATATTCTCATCTGCTTCGTATAATTCTCTTAGCTCTCTATTTTCCTCCATTGCTTTTTGAATGGTAATATGTAATTCATTCGGAATCATTTTCGCTAGTTTATCGGCTTCTCCATAAGGAACATCTAGAGCACGTGCTACATCACGTATTACCATTCTAGCAGACATGGTACCAAAGGTAATAATCTGGGATACATGGTCTGGTCCGTATTTTCTAGAAACGTAGTCTATTACTTCTCCTCTTCTTTCATAGCAAAAATCTACGTCAAAATCTGGCATGCTGACTCTTTCTGGATTTAGAAAACGTTCAAAAATAAGTCCATATTTTATTGGGTCAATATCGGTTATTCCGGATAGCATATGCTAGCATAGACCCTGCACCAGAACCACGCCCTGGTCCTACTGGTATACCTTGTGATTTTGCATAATGAATAAAATCCCATACAATCAAAAAGTAGTCTACATATCCCATTTTTTGGATAACACCTAGCTCGTATTCTGCTCTTTCCATTAACTCTTTTGAAAGATGTTCTCCATATCTTTCCTTCATACCATCTTGGCATAACTTTTTTAGATAATCATAATGGGTAGGATATTCTTTTGGTACATCATAATTAGGAAGTATGGTATGTCCAAACTCAAATTCTACATTACACTTTTCTGCAATTTTAACTGTGTTTTCTATGGCATCTGGAAAGGCTTTAAAATATTCTATCATTTCTTCTGGTGATTTTATATATAGTTCATCACTTTCAAAACGCATGCGGTCTACATCATTCATTTTTTTACCAGTTTGAATACAAAGCAAAACTTCATGATTATAGGCATCTTCTCTTTTTAGATAGTGTGCATCATTGGTTGCTACTAATGGTATATCTAATTTTCGACTTAATTCAATTATTTTTTGATTTACCATTACTTGTTCTTTTACACCATTATTTTGAATTTCTAAGTAATAGTCCTCTCCAAATACGTTTTTATACCATAGCGCAATTTCTTCTGCCTTTTGCATATTTCCTGCCATAATAGCTTGGCTAATGCTTCCTGCTAAACATGCACTTTGGCAAATAAGTCCTTCATGGTATTTTTCTAATACTTCTAAGTCAATACGAGGTTTATAGTAATATCCTTCTACAAACCCAATGGAAACCAATTTACTTAAGTTTTTGTACCCTTGGTTATCTTTTGCAAGCAAAATTAAATGATTATATTTGTTATCAATATTTGGCTCTTTATCAAACCTACTACGATTTTCTTGTGCCACATAAACTTCACAACCAATAATAGGCTTAATTCCTTCTTTTTTGCAAGCTTTATAAAAATCAATAACACCATACATCACACCATGGTCTGTAATTGCCATGGCATCCATGCCAAGCTCTTTTGCTCTTACCGGCAAATCTTTAATACGGTTGGCTCCATCTAATAAACTGTATTCACTGTGTACATGTAAATGTACAAACTTTCCATTTAACATATTTTTTCTCCTATTTTCAAAAACGTCCGTTTGCTTTATTATATATCAAATTCCTTTTTTGTCAATGGTTTTTCTTATAAAATCTTTATCATTTCTACTGGATTTTTGCCTACTTTTTCTGGAATGGCGATAATTTCAAATTTAGAAACTTTATCTCCAAACTCTATTTCTACTTTGTCTCCTATTTTTACTTCATAGCTTGGTTTTACTTCTTTACCATTTACTTTTACTCTGCCACTGTCTGCTGCTTCGTTGGCTACGGTTCTTCTTTTGATTACTCTAGAAACTTTTAAAAATTTATCTAATCGCAATTTTTCTCCTCCTTTACTTCTATGCTTTTTTGTAGATAAATAGAATACAGATATATTTTATCTACTTTTTTCTTTTTTGCCTGTTCTAAGGCTCTTTGGTATAGGGTTAACTGTTTTCTATATTTTTCTACTAGTTCTTCTTCTTTTCCTTTTTCTACATAGTCTGTTTTGTAATCTACTAGAATAAGTTCTCCTTTTTCGGAAATATAGTATAAGTCAATAATTCCTTGTACTAAAATAGGTTCTTCTGCATGATTTCCGTAAATTTCTTTAGCTGGTATTTGTAGATAAAAGGCTTGCTCTTTTGCAATTTCTTTTGCTTTTTTTAACTCCTGAAATAAACTAGACTGTGTGTATTCATACAATTTTTGTATAGAGATAGCTTCCGCTTCTTTAGGAAGTATTTGCTTTTGCTTTACCATTTGCTGTAACAAGTCTTTTAATTTATCTATGGTATATTCTTCTGTTTCTTGTAATTTACTAATACATAAATGCATTAGTGTTCCTCTTTGGCTTGCTGTTATGGTAAGCTCTTCTGCCATAAAATTAGGTGTTCGATACACATGAGGTGGTTTATTAGTATCTGTTAATACATCCTCTACGATAGCTTTAGTATTTTCTATATTTTCCGCTTCTTTTGCTTGCTCTTTTATCTTTGTTACTGACATTTTGGTTGGAAGCAAAACCGCTTCTTGATAAGGATACTCCCATTCTAATGCTTGTTTTATTTCTTTTAGGTCTTGCTCTTTTTGCCCTTGCATTATTTCTTGTATGGATACCTGTTTTACAGTTTCTTCTTGGCTGTTTTCTTCTTTTGGTGTATGCTCTTGCACCTCGATTAATTCTTGTGCCTCTTTTGGTTTTGCTAAGTATACTAGCTCTATCCAGTCTAAATAGCTTCTATATTTTTGTACCAAGCTACTATCTAGTTTTTGCGTTACTGCATATTTTTGTATTTCTTCCTCTTTTTTTTGCATTTCGACTTTTAAGTCTTTTTCCACACCGGTGATAAACAATTTTTCTTTTGCACGTGTTAATGCAACATATAAAATACGCATTTCTTCTGCTATGGTTTCTTTTCTTATTTGTATTTTAATGGCTTCTAATGCTAGACTTGGATATTCTTGTTGCATTTTTCTATTAATCACTTTTGGTCCCATGCCTAAATCTGTATGTAGCAAAATAGGAGCATTTAAATCTTTCATATTAAATTTTTTATTGCTATTACATAAAAACACAATAGGAAATTCTAATCCTTTACTTTTATGAATACTCATAATACGAATAACATCTTCGTTTTCTCCTATTACTTTAGCTGCTCCTAAGTCCCCACTAGATTCTTTTAGTTTGTCCATAAAACGTAAAAACTGAAAAATACCTTTAAAACTAGATTTTTCGTATTCTCTTGCTCGTTCAAATAGCATTTTTAAATTGGCTTGCCTTACTTGTCCATTTGGTAATAGACCTACATAATAGTAGTATCCGGTATCCAGATACATGGTCCAAATAAGTTCATCTAATGCCATATATTCTGCTTCTTTTTGCCACTTACTTAGCTTACTAAAAAAATATTCTACTTTTTGCTTTAAGCTAGTATCCATTGTCATTCTTGCTTTTTGCAAAGCTTGGTAAAAGGAAGCATTTCTATCTTCGATACGTATTTTAATTAGGTCATTATCGGAAAAAGCAAAAATAGGAGAACGCAGTACACTTACCAAAGGAATATCTTGCATTGGATTATCTATTATTTTTAGTAAATTTAGTACCATTTCTACTTCTGTAGCAGTAATATATTCCGTATTTACATCTGTAAAAACTGGTAATTCTACTTTTTGTAATTCTTTTTCATAAATAGAAGCTAGATTGCTGGTTGCTCGTAGTAAAATAACAATATCTTTATAAGTGGCTTTGCGAAATTCTTGTTTTTTTACGTCATATACTGGATAACCTGATTTTATTATTTCTTTTATTTTATTGGCTACCATTTTTGCTTCTAACACAGTATTTTCTATTGGCTCTTCTTCTGTATCGGATTCTTTTTCTTCTTCTATTTCTTCTTCTTTTAAATTAATAATATGTAACTCTGTTTTACCTTTTTTTAAGGTATCTTCTAGTTCCTTAAAGTCCGCTCCTAAGTTTAAATATTCTGTAGTATTATATTCTATTTCTCCTAAAGTTTCACTCATAATGCTTTCAAATACAAGGTTTGTAATATCTAGTATATTTTTTCTGCTACGAAAGTTTTTAAATAACGGAATTTTAATATCTTCTCCTTGCTTTTGTTCTTCTTTGAGTTTATAGGAACGATATTTTTCTAAAAATAATTGTGGTCTTGCTTGCCTAAAACGGTAGATACTTTGCTTCATATCTCCTACCATAAAAATATTGTGTCCATTGGAGATTGCTTTTAAAATATTTTCTTGTACTAAGTTACTATCTTGGTACTCATCAATAGCAATTTGTGTAAATTTTTTGGTGTACTCTTCTGCAATCTTTGTTTTTTCGTAAGTTCCATCTTCTTTTGGTTTTAAAAGTAACTGCAAGGCTAAATGTTCTATATCGTTAAAATCTATTTTGTTTTTTTCTCTTTTTGCTTTGGTAAACTTTTCTGTAAATTCGAATACTAGCTTTTGTATTTTTTTCATTACTGGATACATGTGCTGTAATTCTTGTATGGCTGTTGTAGAATTGCAACATATTAGTTTTTCTTGTAACTCTACCATTTTTTTCTTTATGGCATCACGCGTTCTTTTTGCTATTTCTTTTTCTTCTCGTTCTACTTTTCTATCTACTGGCCATTTGCTAAATGTTATATTTTGTATCATTTGGTATGCTGTATCAAAATGAGACAATGCCATTTTCATTTTTTCTAGTTTATCGTAATCTTCTCTTAAAATATTGGTAAATTTATTTAATTCGTCCCATTTTTCCATTTGCTGTATGATTCCATTTAATTCTGTCATAAATCCAGTTATTTTACTATCTGCTTCTTGCAAAAGCACTTTCCCCCATTTTGTATCTTTAAAATCGGTAATTTCTTCTTGTATGTTTAATTCCTCTGTAAACTTTTCTAACATTTGCTTTGGAAAAGGTGCACTTTGAATAAACTGGTATACCGTAAAGAGTAAGTCTTTTAAGGCTGTATCGTCATCATAGGAAGTATACATTTCTAGCAAAGAAAGAAACTCTTCGTCCTTTTGCTCGTACTTTTCTGTGAACATTTCCTCCATTACTTCTTGTTTTAACAGTTCCATCTCTGTGGCATCTCCGATTTGAAAATTGGCAGATTCTTGTGTTTCGTAAAAATGATTACGAATTACTTCTAAACAAAAAGAATGTATGGTACAAATGCTAGCTCTATTTAACAAAAGTAGCTGATGTTGCAGATGCTTATCTTCTGGGTTTTCTTCTAACTTTTTATAAATAGCATCTACAATTCTTTCTCTCATCTCGGAAGCAGCAGCATTGGTAAATGTTACAATTAAAATAGAGTCAATATCTATCTTTTTATTGGTAATTGCCTGTATCATTCTTTCTACTAATACCGCCGTTTTTCCACTACCAGCAGCTGCGGCTACTAGTATATTGCTTCCATCTTCTACAATTGCCTGTTCTTGCTCCTTTGTCCATTTCATGCTACTTGTCCTCCTTTTTCTTTTACTATTTATACTATTTTTATTCTATTTCAAATTCCGTCCAAAAATATAGTGTTTCTAGTTCATATTTTCCGTCGTCTGTTGCTATGGATTGTTCTACACTTTTTACTAATCTGTACTGGCCTTTTTTTAAGGTTCCATAGTCCTTAGACCAATCTATTTTTTCTTCTGCTTTTCCATCTTCTCCTACTAAATAAGCTAGTGCATTTACTGTCCTATTTTTATTTTTTGCTTCTAATTCTTTCCATTCTCCATTTTCTTTTTTATCAATACGATACCAATATCCATAGCCAAATGGATTTACATTTTTATCTTCTATCATAATGGTCGCACCTTTTTTGGTTAAGCTTCCTTCTTTTATTGTCATTGTTACCTTATCTAGTGTTGGCTCTTCACTATTTTCTACTGCTGGTGGTTCTTGCTGTACTGGTTCTTGAACCGCTGTGTTTTCATTTTGGGAAGTAGTATTGGTTTGTTGTTGTATTTTTTTTGCACCAAAAAAAATTCCTATCGTCAATAAAAGAATGCTTATTATCATACTACAAAAAATAAAACTTTTTTTCATGTTACGCCCCCAATTTTCTCTTTAAATTATATCGAATACCACTTTTTTAATCAATATCTTTTTTATATTTTTGTTTTTTTGGGACATACTATTTTTAGGAGGTATGTTTGAATGGATGAGAATATTAATTTAACTATTTTAAATGAAATTCATAAAGCAGTGCAAATGGGGAAAGATTCTATTTCTTATGTTGCAGAAAAAGTAGGTGAACCTGTAATGAAGGATAATCTTTCTTTTCAGTATACCGAATATGAAAAAATAGAAAATAGGGTAAATAATGAATTTCAAAAATATGGGGAAATTCCAGATAGTGAGAGTCCTAAAGATAAAGTAATGAGCTGGATGGGTGTTCAAATGAATACCATAAGTGATAAGAGTAATTCTAAAATAGCTGAACTTTTAATACAAGGTTCTACTATGGGGATTATTGAATGTAAAAAACTTATGAACCATAATCCTAAGGCAGATGAAGAAGTAAAAACAATTTTAAACCACTTTATTACTTTTCAAGAAAATAATGTGGAAAAAATGAAAGAATTTTTATAATTTATTATGTTAAAAAAGAAACAGGATAAGACTATTTCTTATTCTGTTTCTTTTTAAGCTTTTATTACAAAATCTTTTATGGTAAATATGGTGCTGGGTTTACTGCTCTACCATTTACCTTTACTTCAAAGTGTAAGTGTGTTCCCCTTAATGGGTCGCTTGCTGTTGGTCTTGGTAATACATTTCCTGTATTTCCTACGTTCATAATGACCTGTCCTTGTTTTACTTCTTGACCTTCTTGTACTTTTCTAGAACCTGGCATTCCATGTGCATATAGTGTCATGGTTCCATCATGATGGTTGATTACAATATACTCTCCATAGCTACGGTAAGAACCTACATAATTGCCATCAGATCCATAGTTTGGAATAGAACCATATGCTGTTCTAGATATTTCTACTGTTCCGTCTTTTACTGCTCTTACTTCTCTACCATATAGTCCACCACTAAAGTCTACTCCAGTGTGTCCAGCATAGCCATAAAATCCTGTGGTAATATTGGCTTTAGTAAGACCTGCTATTGGGCTTATATATCCACTACTACTTGGGGTACCGGAAATATCAATATAGCTTCCTCCACCAGAGCTACCAGATTGCTCTTGTTGTTTTCTTCTTGCTTCCTCTTCTTCTCTTGCAATTTCTGCAAGTCTTGCTTCAATGGCTTGTTGGTCTTCTTGGAATTCTTCTAATTCATCTGCTAATTTTTTATCTTCTTCTGATAATTGTTCATAATAAGCATCTTTTGCTGCTTTTGCTGCTTTTAGTTCTTGGGATTCTTTTTCTTTTTGTGCTTTAGCATCTTGAATAGCATTCTTATCTTCTTCTAGTTTTGTTTTGGCTGCTTCTAATTCTTCTTGTTCTTTTTGAAGTGTTTCCATTAAGTCTAAATCATATTGTGCTAATTGTGAATAAGCATAATAGGTAGATAACATATCAGTAAGACTATCGGAACCTAATAAGACATCCAAAAAACTAGTTTCCCCTGATTCATAAATAGCAATAATTCTTTGATCTAATGCTGCTTGTGTTTCATCATGTTTTTGTTGCTTTTCTTCGATATCTTTTTCTGTTTCTTCAATAGAAGATGTTAATTCCTCTATTTGTGCATCTAGCTCTTCTATTGCGCTTTCATGTTCTGCAATTTGTCCTTGTACTTCTTGAATTTCTCGTTCTGTTTCTGTCATAGATTCTTGTACTTCTTTTTTTCGTTCTTCTGCTTCTTTTTGTTGTCTTTCTGATTCTTCTTGCTGTGCTTGTAAGTCTGATTTTTCATCTGCTATAACTATATTGGTGAATAAAAGGATGGTAATGATTGCTATGGCAATCATTTTTAGTGTTCTTTTCATTCTTCTCCTCCGTATTTTTATATTTATTTTATTGTACTTGAACATTTATTACTTGTTCATTGGTAGTATTCGTATTTTCTTTGCTATTGTCGCCATTCGTGTTTGTTATGTATGGCATTGGGTCCACCACTTTACCATTTACTCTTACCTCAAAATGAGCATGTGGTCCAGTAGAATATCCAGTAGAACCTACTTTTAATACAATGTCACCTTTTTTTACTGTTTGTCCTACTTCTACCATGATTTTAGAACCATGAGCATATAGTGTAGAAACACCTCCTCCGTGATCTATAATTACCATATTTCCATAGGCTGTATTATATCCTGCTATAATAACTGTTCCATCGGTTGCTGCTATAAAATTAGAACCATAAGGAGCTCCTAAATCTACTCCTGTATGTAATTTATATACTCCTGTTATTGGGTGTGTTCGCATTCCATAAGGAGAAGTAATTCTGGTATAACCCGGTGTTGGCCATGCCATTTCCCCTCCTATGTATTCTGCACTTAAATTTTGTAGTAATAATCTTTGAATTTCTTCTTCTACTAAACGCTGTTGTTCTTCAAATTGTTGTAATTTTACTTGCGTTTGTTTTTCTTGCTCTGTTAATTGGTTATAGTAATTGTTATATACTACTTTTGTATTTTCTAATACTGTAGCAATTTTTTCTTGTTTTTGTTTTAATGTTTTTATTTGCTCTTTTTGATTTTCTAGAGCCTCCTTTTTTACTTCCATTTCATGCTTTTGCGTTTCTAATGATTCTATTAAAGATACATCATATTGTATGAGCTGTGAAATGGCATAATAATAGGAAATAAAATCAGATAGAGAACGAGAATTTAATAATACGTCTAAGTATTGTGTTTCTCCTCCTTCATAAATAGCAATAATTCTCTCATCTAAAGCTTTTTTCTGTTTGTTGTATTCTGCTTCTAATGTTGCAAGTTCCTGTTCTGTTACGGTAGAAGATTGTTTTACTTCTTCTAACTTTTGTTTTAACTCTGTAATTTCATCTTCATACCCTCTCATTTTTTCTTCTAGTCCTGCTACTTGTACTAGTGTATCTGTCATTTCGTTTTGTATTTGTAATAATTCTTCGTTTGTGTTGTCTATTTGTGTTGTAATTTCATTTTTTTGATTTTGTAAATTTTCTAATGCATCATCCTCTGCTAAGATGCTAGAAGAACAAAAGAGTAATATGACGATAGTAAATAGGGCAATATACTTCTTTTTCTTCATTGTTTTTTCTCCTATACTTCCAAATATTTTCGCATCGAAATGGCACTTCCTAAAACACCTACACCAATGCCTAATCCCATGTATACACATATAATTAAGTTAAACATTTCTGAGAAACTTAATAGTGAAATATTTATAAGAGCTACTACAGAAGATTCCATAATTTGTCCTGCTACAAGGTTATATAGCAATCCAATAATGATAATAGATAATAGCGCTGCCACAACACCTATAATAATACCTTCTATAATAAATGGCCAGCGGATAAAACTATTTGTTGCTCCTACATATTTCATAATAGAAATTTCTTTTCTTCTAGAATGTACACTAAGTTTAATGGTATTGGAAATGATGAAAACAGAAATGACAATTAAGAATAGTAAAAATACTCCTGTTCCTATACGAATACCATTTGCAATTTTTAATAGGGTAGAAATAGTTTGGTCACTGCTCTCTATTCTTTTTACATGGTCAAATGTTAAAATTTCTTCTTGTACTTCTTTTGTTTTTGACAAATCTGTTAATGTCACAATATAAGAAGTTGGTAGAATATTATTTTCTTCGTATATTTCTAACACATATGCTTGGTCTTTTAATCTGTCTTTTAAACGGTTTAAAGCCTGTTCTTTTGTAACATATTCTACTTTATTTACGGCATCCATTGCTCGTATTTTAGTACCTAATTCCTCTATTTCTGCTTCGGTAGCATCGGTTTCGATAAATACTTCTATTCCTTGTGCTTGTTCTACGGTATTAATAATGTAATTTACGTTTTCACCAATTAAAAAGAAAATACCAAATACAAGCATTGTCGCACACATAATCGTAAGAGAAGATATGGTGGACTTTTTATTTTTAAAAACGTTTCGAAAACCTTCTTTTATTAAATATCCTAATATATTAAATCTCACAATCATACCCACCTTTTTTATCACTTACTATTTTGCCTTTACTTAAATGGATAACTCTTTTATTCATTTTGTCTACAATATCTTTTGCATGGGTTGCTACTACTACGGTAGTTCCTCTTAAGTTGATTTCGTTTAACAAACTCATAATTTCCCATGCAGTATCTGGGTCTAAGTTACCTGTAGGCTCGTCCGCAATTAACATAGAAGGATTATTTACCAGTGCTCTTGCTAAAGCTACCCTTTGTTGCTCTCCTCCAGAAAGCTCATTTGGATACATTTTCGCTTTTCCACTTAATCCTACTAAGGAAAGTACCATTGGTACTTGTCTTCTAATATGTCTTGGTGTTGCTTTTACAATATACATAGCAAATGCTACATTTTCGTATACGGTTTTATCTGGTAATAATCTAAAGTCTTGGAATACTACCCCCATACTTCTTCTTAAATATGGCACCCTTGCAGGTTTTAAAAATGTAGTATCTTTTCCATTAATAATAATGTTTCCAGATGTTGGTTCTTCTTCTTTTAAAATAAGTTTGATAATAGTAGATTTTCCTGAACCTGAGCTACCTACTAAAAATGCAAACTCTCCTTTATTAATAACAAAACTTGCATTATTTACCGCTTCTGTTCCTGTACTGTAAGTCTTGTTTACATTTCTAAATTCTATCATTTTTATGACTCCTTCATGTTTCCATGTTGGTATCCACCGATACCAACTTTATCATAACAATAAAATAAAGGAAATGCAATACTTTAAAATAAAAAAAACGACATAAAGCTTAAGTTTTTCTCACTTTTATCTCGTTTTTCTTGTTTTTTCTTCTTTTTGCATAATTCACAAAAAATTCACAATTCATTATTTTTCTTTTATTTTTTTCACAATATCCTCTGCTGTTAAATGAAAATATTGCATTAGTTTTTCTGCAGTTCCAGATTTTCCAAAGGTATCTGGTACACCCATACGAATTAGTTTGGTTGGATATTTTTCTGTAAGTACTTCGGCAATAGCACTACCTAACCCTCCTATTATATTATGGTCTTCAATAGAGATTAGTTTTTTGGTTTCTTTAGCACAGGTTATAATGGTTTCTTCATCGATTGGTTTAATAGTATGTACATCCACTACTCTTATATCAATTCCTTCTTCTTTTAGTAGTTTTTGTGCTTTTACTGCTTCAGCTACCATAACCCCTGTTGCAAATACGGTCCCATCTTTTCCGGTTCCTATTTGTTTTGCTTTTCCTATGGTAAATTCTTCTCCTTTTTCATAAAGAATAGGTGTTGCCATTCTTGCTAATCGTAAATACACTGGTCCTTGCATGTTCGCGATTTCCTGAATTGCCCATTTTGTCTCTGTATCATCTGAGGTACACATTACCGTCATGTTTGGAAGAGTACGCATTAAGCTTAAATCTTCTAACATTTGGTGGGTTGCACCATCTTCTCCTACGGTAATTCCTGCATGGGTTGCTACTATTTTTACATTTAATTCTGGATAACAAATACTGTTTCGTATTTGGTCATACGCTCTTCCCGCAGCAAACACTGCAAAGGTGGAAGCAAAAGGAATTTTTCCGCAAGTAGCAAGTCCTGCAGAGGTTGCCATTAAATCTTGTTCTGCAATTCCTATATCCAAAAATCTATCAGGAAATTGCTTTGCAAATAATTCTGTTTTAGTAGCTCCTGCTAAATCGGCATCTAATACCACTACATTTGGATTTTGTTTTCCTAATTCCACTAGAGCTTCTCCATAGCTTTGTCTGGTAGCTATCTTTTTCTCTTCCATTTACTTTACCTCCTCTTCCTTTTTTAGTTCTGCTAATGCTTGCTTATACTGCTCTTCATTTGGAGCTTTTCCATGCCAGCCCACCTCATTTTCCATAAAAGAAACTCCTTTACCTTTTATGGTTTTGGCAATAATGGCTGTTGGTTTTACTTTCGTAAGTTTTGCCGTTTCAAAAGCATCTATTAAACTGTTTAGGTTATGACCATCTACTTCTATTACATTAAACCCAAAGCTTTCTAGTTTCATTCCAATTGGGTATGGACTCATTACTTCTTCTATGGTACCATCTATTTGTAAATTGTTATTATCCACAATTAGACACAAATTATCTAGTTTATATTTATTGGCAGTCATACAAGCTTCCCAAAACTGCCCTTCTTCTATTTCGCCATCTCCCACTAAACAGTAAGTACGGTAACCTGCTTTATCCATTTTAGAAGCAATTGCCATGCCATTTGCAACCGATAACCCTTGCCCCAAAGAACCTGTTGTCATATCTACTCCTGGAATGTGCTTTCTATCAGGATGTCCTTGTAACATGCTATCTATTTGTCTAAATGTTGTTAATTCTTCTCTTCCAAAATAGCCTTTTAGGGCAAGTGTGCTGTATAAAGCTGGACTACAATGTCCTTTGGATAATACAAACCTATCTCTTGCTTTGTCATCTGGCTTTTTTGGGTCCACATGCATTTGATTAAAATATAATACTGCTAAAATATCTGCACAAGACAGCGAACCTCCCGGATGTCCAGATTTTCCATGGTAAACTGCCTCTATTACTCCTATTCGTATTTCTGTTGCAATACTTTTTAATTCCTCTACATCTTTAATTTTCAAGTTTTTCAAACCTTCTTTCTTTTCTTATTTTTACTTATTTACCGGCATTTGTCTTTTTACTTTTATTATAAACCAGTAATATACTGTACTTTTGGATATGAAAAGCAGTGCCTAAGATAGGTAAAACTATCTTGGCACTGCTTTTTCTTATATAATTTTAGGTCCCATTTTAGTACCTGCAAGTATATGAAAATGTAAATGCATTACTTCTTGTCCAGCATCTCTTCCACAATTAATAATCATACGGAATCCATCTTCGGCAAATCCTTGCTCTTTTGCTATTTTGTTAATTACTGTGTACATTTTACCTACTAAGGCTTCATCTTCTGGCATAATGTCTGTTACTTTTGCAATGTGTTTTTTTGGTATTACTAAAATATGAATTGGTGCTGCTGGGTGAATATCTTTAAATGCTAATACTTCCTCATCTTCGTATACTTTTTCGGAAGGAATTTCTCCTTTGCTAATTTTACAAAAAATACAATCTTCCATTTTGGTAACCTCCTCTATTTTTCTTTTATTAAAATAGCTTTTATCCTACGTACTCCACTACCGCTAGATTCTTCTTTTTTAATTTTAAATGTTCCTAATTCTCCTGTATGTGTAACATGTGGTCCTCCACATATTTCTTTACTAAAATCACCAATTGTATATACTTTTACTCTATCACCATATTTGTTTTCAAATAATCCTGTTGCACCAGATGCCTTTGCTTCTTCCAAAGTCATTTCTTCGCAGGTTACTGGTAAATCTTCTTTTATTTTTTCATTTACTAAGTCTTCTACTTGTTGTATTTCTTCTTTGGTCATTTTTTGTGGATGATTAAAGTCAAAACGTAATCTTTCTGTTGTGATATTAGAACCATTTTGTCTTACATGGTCTCCTAGTACTACTTTTAATGCTTTATGTAATAGATGTGTTGCGGTATGGTAAGCTGTAGTAATTTCGTTTTGTTCTGCTAAACCACCTTTAAATTTTTGCTCACTACCTTGTCTAGATTTTTGTTGATGCTCTGCAAATAATTTATCAAATCCAGCCATATCTACAGTAAATCCTTTTTCTTTGGCTAAATCTGAAGTTACTTCTGGTGGGAAGCCATAGGTTTCGTATAGTTTAAATAAAATTGCTCCGTCTACGATAGAACTTCCTTTATTTTCTAGGTTTGTAATTACTTTTTCAAATTCTCTTTCTCCATGAGAAAGCGTTCTCATAAATTTATTTTGTTCTTCCTCTATTACTTGCATAATGGTTTCTTTATGTTCTTCTAATTCTGGATACATTTCTTTTAGAGTATTGATGCTTAAGTTCATTAGTTCTGTCATATTGCTTAAATCTATTTGTAACTTATTTAAATGTCTTGTCATTCTACGAATTAATTTTCTAAGAACATAACCACGGTCTATATTACTTGGTCTTCCTCCATCTGCAATTAGCATCATGCTAGAACGTAAATGTTCTGCAACAATTCTTCTACTTTGTATGTTATCTACCTTAGCAAGTTTTTGTAATTCTTCCATTACTGGTAAAAAAAGTTCTGTATCGTATGGAGTTTCTTTTCCTTGTAATAGCATTGTCATTCTTTCTAAGCCTAAACCAGTGTCTACATTTTTTTGCTTTAATTTTGTATATGTTCCATCAGCATGTTTATAATATTCCATAAAAACATTGTTCCAAATTTCCACATATTTACCACAATCACAGGCTGGGCTACATTCTGGTGAACATTTTGGCTTTCCTGTATCATAAAACATTTCTGTATCTGGTCCACATGGTCCTTCTTCTCCTGCTATCCACCAATTTTCTTTTTTACCAAAGAAATAAATTCTATCTTCTGGAATTCCTTCTTTTTTCCAGCAGTCTGCTGTTACTTCATCACGTGCGGCATCTTCATCTCCTGCAAAACAGGTAACTGATAATTTTTCTACTGGAATATGTAAATAGTTTGTTAGAAAGTCAAAACTCATATGAATAGATTCTTCTTTAAAATAGTCTCCCAAAGACCAATTTCCAAGCATTTCAAAAAAGGTTAGATGTCTATTGTCTCCTACTTCATCAATATCTACTGTTCTTAAACACTTTTGATAATCGGTGATACGTTTTCCTTCTGGATGCTTTTCTCCTAATAAATAAGGTACCAATGGTTGCATTCCAGCAGTGGTAAATAAAACAGATGGGTCGTTTTCTGGAATTAAAGGACTACTTGGTATTACTTTGTGTCCATGTTCTTTAAAATAATTTAAATATGTATTTCTAATATCTATTGCTCTCATATTAACTCCTCTTTTTTATATTTTTCTGTATCGATTATATTACAAACTCCTTAAGAATGCAAGAAAAACTTTCCAAAAGGTTTGCATAATATAGGAAAATATGATATAATAAAATAGCTTTTAAGCAATTACTTAATTTTTTAAGGAGGATGGTCATATGCGCAGTCATATTGTACTGTACTTTGGCAAACCTGGAGCTGGGAAAGGAACCCGGACTCAAAAGTTAAAAGAACGGACTTTTTTGTTGGATGATTTTATGATTCTGTCTACTGGACAGATGCTACGGCAAGCTGTTGCAGACGGAACACACTTAGGTCAGGAAGCAAAAGCATACATGGATAAAGGTGAACTTGTTCCAGATCATTTAATTGTATCTGTAGTTTTAGATGCTATAGAAAAGGCAGCGGAAAATCAGAAGAGCATTATTTTAGATGGTTTCCCCAGAAATCTGCCACAAGCCAAAGCCTTAACCGATGCTTTAAACGGGAAAAAAATCTATGTTGTAGATTTTCCCATTGCAGATGAAATTGTTATTGAACGTACCATTCATCGGCGTATTTGTCCTAAGTGCGGAAATGTATCGGACGATACACATAAAACCTGTAATCAGTGTGGAACTACTCTGATACAGAGAAGTGACGATACAGAAGAAGTCGTAAAAAGACGGCTGGATTCGTATCGAGAAGATACTGAACCGGTACTCGACTACCTGGTAAAGTGTCCTAATGTGAGACTCACAAGATTGTATCCAACAATAAGTTTGGAAGAGGACCCAGGAATGGAAACATTCTTTAGAAGTCTTCATTAACACCTCCCAAAAGACACGCTAGATACTCTAGCGTGTCTTTTGCTATTAAAACAAAATTCTAAATTTTCCTAGGTTAGGCTAATTACAAAATAATCACGTACCCATAGCAATGCAACTTACTTTATTTTAAGAACAACTTTACTATTTTTAATTTTCGCTTTGTATAGCGAACGACTGCCCAACTATTGACATTCTTTCTTTTCCTCATTTTCTTACTTTTTGAAATGCAGTTGGCATAGCATACTGCTTTTCTAACATTTCTTCATCTACCCATAAAAAACTTGTATTTTCTTTTATGACCTCTATTTGGTATACAAACATATGCCATTCTACATGAGAAAAAATATGTTTTTTCTCTCCTTTTCTTACTATTGTTTTTCCTTTTAACTTCCAAGTTTCTAGTAATTGATTTATTTCTTTTTCCTCTAATTTTCCCAAAACATTAGGAAATTCATACATACCAGAAAGTAATCCTGTTTCTTTTCGTTTTTGAATTGCTATCTTGCCTTGTTTGGTTAATAGAAAAACCGTTCTTTCCTCTTTTTTACGACAAAGATTTTTTTCTCTTACAGGCAGTTCCATAGTTTCTCCTTTAGCTTTTGCTATACAAAATGTTTTAAGTGGACAAATTTCACAATATGGGCTACCATTAGGAATACAAACAGTTTCTCCCAGTTCCATTAATCCTTCATTAAAATCTCCTGCTTCTTCTGGCATTATCTTTGTTAGTAAAGCTGTTACTTGCTTTTTGGTGTCTGTTAATAAAATATTCTTCTTGCTTCCCGTTAACCTTGCCATAACACGAAGAACATTTCCATCTACTGCAGGTACTTTTTCTCCAAAACAAATAGAAGCAACCGCTCCTGCTGTATATTCTCCAATGCCAGGGAGTTTTTTTAACTGTTCCCATGTTGTTGGTATGGCCCCTCCATATTCTGTTTCTATTTGCATTGCTGTTTTTTTTAGATTTCTTGCACGGTTATAATATCCTAGACCTTCCCAAAGTTTTAGTAATTTTTCTTCTTCTACTTTTGCTAAATCTGCGATAGTGGGTAACTCTGCAATAAATCTAGCATAATACTCTTTTACAGCTTCTATTTTGGTTTGTTGTAACATAATTTCAGAAACCCAAACTAAATACGGATTTTTTTCCTCTCTCCATGGTAATATGCGCTTATTTTGCTGGTACCACTCCACAATACATTTTGTTATTGCACCCCATTCCATTTTGCTCCTCCTTTGGTATAGTATAACATAACTTTTAATATTTGCAAAAAAATAACAGATAATTTCTTATCTGCTATTTTTCATTTTATGCCCTTTGATTTATATTCTATTGCATTTTTTCCATATTTACCTCATTAGATTATTTATTTTATAATTTTCCATTTTCCTTTTTTAGTCGAACCTTCTCTTGAAATTATGCTCAGCTCTTTTAAAACATTCATATTATATTTTACTCCATCTCTTGTCATTTCCAATTCTTTTGCTATTTCTTTTTGAATTATTGATGGATTTTCTTTTATTAATTTTATAATGTGCATTTGTGTCTCGTTTAACATTGCATAATTTTCTTGGGTAGTTTCTTGGGTAGTTGTTTTTTCATATTTGAATGGATTTTCTCTATACTTAAATGAAACCCTTAAAAAATTATCCATAAAAATA
>CAKNOI010000018.1 GCA_930990125.1 uncultured Clostridiaceae bacterium
ATATAGAGATACCAGAAATAAAAATAAGTTTTGGAGAAATCATCTGGGAAGGAGGAAAAGCAAAAATAAGTATCCAAAGCAGTGAAGCAGGAAAGAAAATAGAATATCAAATCAATGGAACCAGTGGCGAATGGAAAGAAATAGCAAGTGGAGGAACCATAGAAAACCTGCAACATGGAGATACCATATATGCAAGACTAACAGACGAAGAAGGTTCAAGTGGAGTCATTACAAAGAAGATAGAAGACAAGATAGCACCAAGAGTAAGTGTAGAAGTAGGAGACATAACAGGAACAAGTATAGCAGTAACAGTAACAGCAACAGAAGAAGAAAGTGGCTTAGCAGAAATAGAAACCTATAAATACTATATAGGAGAAGCTATTATGGGAAGAAGTACAAGCAATACTTTTACGTACACAGAGCTATCTGAAGAAACAGATTACACCCTAACAGTAGTAGTAACAGATAAAGCCGGAAACGAAGGAGAAGGAACAGCAGAGGCAACCACCATGCAACCAGAACCAACAGGCTGGAAATTTGTAACATGTCTAACCGCCAATACAGAATATCAGGTACCAAAAAATGGAACATACCGTATTACTTGTATTGGAAAATCAGCAGATGGAACTTCAGGAGGTGGAGGAAGCTCACGTACAGGAGATTATATCGAGGGAAGCTACTATTATAATTATTATTATGGTGGTGCAGGAGGCAACGGAGGAGGTTCAGGAGGAATAGCTCGTTCTGTCCTTACCTTAACAACATCCGAAAAAGTTCACTGTACCGTAGATACTACAATAAGTTCATTTGGAGACTATCTATCAGCTACTGCAGGAAATGGAATAAATCCTGGAAGTGGAACAGGAGGAAATGATTTTAATACTACAGGAAATAGTGGTGGTGCAGGAGGTAGTGGAGGCTATGTAAGAGTATCTAATTATTCAAGTAAATATCCTAGTAGTAGCTCAGATTCTGGTTTCGGTAATCAAGGCAAGGGAAATGGAGCTTTAGGGGGATCTAACGAAAAAAGTGTAGAGGACTGGTTAAAAAGTAAAGGAGGAGGCCGGAGGTGGTCGGTGGTGGTGGAACCTACCAGTTGCCGGAAAATATTGCTTATGATGACAATTTGTATACAACATATATCAAAAGAGATTTAACTGGATATAAGGGAGGAAATGGAGGAGAAGGTAGAGCTTCTTCTTATCCTGCCTTTGATGCTACAAATCCAGTATGGTATGGCGGAGGAAACGGAGGCGGTGGTGCTTCTAGTGGTAGGCAACAAGGTGCCGCAGGCTCTGCTGGCTCTCCTGGAGGAATTTTAATAGAAGAAGCAGTATATGAATAACTATATACATATTTCATAAAAAAGCTATGCAATTTCATAGCTTTTTTTTTAAATAAAAATTGCTAAATAAAAAGAAATAGTATATAATAATAAGTAAGGAATACAATGAATTCATGAAAGGAAGTGATTATATGGAATTAGCAAAAATTACGTCTAAAGGACAGATAACATTACCAATATCTATAAGAAGAGTATTAAATTTAAAAGATGGAGATAAAGTAGCATTTATAGAAAAAGATGGAAACTATATCATAGTGAATCCAGTATCATTGGCTATTGACGAAGTAAGAAAAGAATTTGAGGGCGAAGCAGAGCGTCTAGGATTAAAAACAGAGGAAGATGTGGCAAAAATGATAAAAGAAATTAGAAAAGAAAGGAAAAAATAATATATGCGAATAATGTTAGATACTAATATATTAATTTCGGTTGCTATTTTTAACAGTAATGCTTTAAAAAATGTATTAGTAAATATTTGTGATAATCATACATTAGTTTTAAGTTCGTATATAATCGCAGAATTAGAAGAAGTAGTAAAGAGAAAATTTCCAAATAAAATAAATAGTTTAAGTAAATTTTTATATCAATTACCATATGAACTTAATTATACTCCTGATACTATAGTGGAAAACAATCGGATTAGAGATACGAGATATAAAAGATATACCTATTTTAAATTCAGCAATAGTATCTGATGTTGATATATTTATTACAGGGGATAAAGATTTTGAAGGAGTAAAGATTGATAAACCAGAAATTATGACTGCAAACGAGTTCTTAGAAAAATATGTTTTAAAAGGACGGAGAAGAATCAAAGTAAAAACTCTGTTCTATAGATAAAAATATTTCGTAAGTATTGACAAAAAGCAAGTTTGCAAGGTAGAATAGTGTCAGAAGTAGAAAAGAGAAAAGAAACAAGAAATGGAGGAAATGCCTGTGGCTGTAAGAGAGAGAGAGAGAGAGAGTTAGAATTTAGAAAAAATAGAAGAGAAAAAGTGCAGTTAAGCTGTGCTTGTTTGGGTAAGAAAGATGGTCTAAGAAAATTAGGCTGTCTTTTTTGTGCGTGTGATTCTAGTTAGCTTTTCTAAAAGAAGGAAGAGAGTAAACTTTTAGAAAGGAAGAAAGAAGATGAAAAAGGAAAGTGGAGTTACCTTAGTATCATTAGTAATCACAGTAATAGTAATGGTAATACTAGCAGGAGTGACACTAAGTTCTTTAACCGGAGAAAATGGAATTATTACGGTAGCACAAGCAGCAAGTCAAAATATGATTAATGCTAGTAAAGAAGAAGATGCCCTTATACAGAATTTGTTGAATGAGATAAAGGACGTAGGAGGAAGTGGTAGCGGAGGAGATATAGAGATACCAGAAATAAAAATAAGTTTTGGAGAAATCATCTGGGAAGGAGGGAAAGCAAAAATAAGTATCCAAAGCAGTGAAGCAGGAAAAACAATAGAATATCAAATCAATGGAACAAGTAACGAATGGAAAGAAATAGCAAGTGGAGGAAGCATAGAAAACCTGCAACATGGAGATACCATCTATGCAAGACTAACAGACGAAGAAGGTTCAAGTGGAGTAATCACAAAAAAGATAGAAGATAAAATAGCGCCAAGAGTAAGAGTAGAAGTAGGAGAAATAACAGGAACAAGTATAGAAGTAATCGTAACAGCAACAGAAGAAGAAAGTGGACTAGCAGAACAAGAAACCTATCAATACTACATAGGAGAAGCGATTATGGGAAGAAGTACCAGTAATACCTTTACGTATACAGAGCTATCAGAAGAAACAGATTATACCCTAAGAGTAGTCGTAACAGATAAAGCCGGAAATGCAGGAGAAGGAACAGCAGAGGCAACCACCATGCAGCCAGAACCAACAGGGTGGAAATTCGTAACATGTCTAACCGCTAATACGGAATATCAGGTACCAAAGAACGGAATCTATCGTATTACTTGTATTGGAAAATCAGGAGATGGTTCAAGTGGTGGAAAAGGAGAAGGAACAAGTAAGACAACAATTTCTGGAACACGATATTATTATAGAAATGATACTGGTGGAGTAGGAGGAAATGGAGGAGGAGCAGGTGGAATAGCTCGTTCTATACTTAATCTAACTACATCTGAAAAAGTGCATTGTACCATAGATACTACTATTAGTTCTTTTGGAGACTATCTATCAGCTACTGCAGGGAATGGGATAAATCCAGGAACAGGAACAGGAGGAAATGATTTTAACACAACAGGAAATGGAGGAGGAACAGGAGGAAACAGTGGGTATATAAGTGTATGTAATTATATTAGTAGTGAATATCCTAGCCGTAGCAGAACTCCTGGATCGCGGTAATCAAGGAAAGGGAAATGGAGCTTTAGGAGGAGCAGGAGGAACAAATTATGTAGACTTCTATGGAGGCGCTGGAGGAGGCGGAGGCCGGAGGAGGTGGTACTTATCAGCTTCCGGAGGACATAGCATATGATGATCCTTTATACACAACATATATTAAGAGAGATTTGACAACATATAGAGGAGGAACTGGAGGAAAGTCAAGAGAATCTAATAATACTTCCGCTACTAAAGGAAGCTCTTATCCAAGTTTTTCTTCAAATTTACCAGTATGGTATGGTGGAGGAAATGGAGGAGGTGGCGGTACAGATATAGACACGCAAGGTGCCGCAGGAACCGCTGGATCTCCAGGAGGAATTTTAATAGAAGAAGCTACTTATGATTAGAGCGCAAAATAGAAAGACTTATCTAACAGAAAGATAGGTCTTTCTAAATTTTTAGGAAAACTCTTGTAAGATTTCAAGAAAATGGGTATAATAGGTGCAAAAGGAGGAAAATGTATATGAAAAAAAGTACGATTATTTGGATTGTGATAGCGGTTATTGTGGTTGGGCTTATTATTTTTGCTATTTCTGGGTACAATAGTTTAGTAAGAATGGAAGAGGAAGTAGATAGTGCTTTTGCAAATATTGATACCAATTTGCAAAGAAGAGCCGATTTAATTCCTAATTTAGTAAATACGGTAAAAGGTTTTGCAAGCCAAGAAACAGAAATTATGAATAGTGTAACAGAAGCAAGAGCAAAGCTTGCTGGAGCAAGTACGGTAGAGGATAAAGCAAATGCAGATAATGAATTAACTAGTGCATTAAATCGCTTAATGGTAGTAGTAGAAAACTATCCAGATTTAAAATCTTCTCAAAATTTCATCCAACTTTCTGATGAACTAGCTGGAACAGAGAACAGAATTGCAGTAGCAAGAAGGGATTATAATCAAAAGGTACAAGAATATAATGCACAAAGAAAGAAATTTCCTACCAATATTTTAGCAGGAATGTTCCAATTTGAAGAAAAACCGTATTTTGAAGCATCTGACAATGCTTCCGAAGTTCCAAATGTAGAGTTTTAAAAAGGGGAAAAGAAAAATTGAATAAGAAAAAAAGTATTGTTTGGGTATGTATTCTTTTTTTAGTAGTTTGGATGGGAGTAACAACAGTAAGTTTTGCTGTTGTTACTCCTAATGCAGAGTTTTATGTAAAAGATGATGCAAATGTACTAAGCGAGGAAACAGAGGACTATATTATGCAAACGAATATCGATTTAGAGCAAAAAACAGGTGCACAAATAGTAGTAGTAACTATACCTTCTTTAGAAGGAGAAAGCATCGAAGAATATGCCAATGAATTATTTCGAGCTTGGGGAATTGGTTCAAAAGAAAAGAATAATGGACTTTTGTTATTATGTTCTACAGGAGATAGGTTATTTCGTGTAGAAGTAGGATATGGCTTAGAGGGAATATTGCCAGATGGAAAAACTGGTAGAATGCAAGATGAATATATTATTCCATATTTGAAAGAAAATAACTATGATGAAGGAATTCGTAACGGATACAGCGCTTTTTTACAAGAAATTGCAGAGGAATACGGAATAACTATTTCCAATGGGCAAACTGCTAAAGTAGTATCTAGTACATCGAATAATGTCGATTATTCTATTATTGTTATGTTTATTTCTATTTTTGTAACAGGAATTTCTTTGTCTACTTGTTTACTAAAGAAAAGTAAAAAGTCTTTCCTAACTTATATCATAATAGAAATAGTGCAAGGAATTATCTTATGGTTCTTATTTAGAAATATATTTTTCATTATTGTTGGCTTTATTTTAGGAAATATTTTCGCACTCAATTTTCGATACGGAGGCTTTATTGGAGGCGGACGCTTTGGAGGAGGTTCTTTTGGTGGATTTTCCGGAGGAGGTTTCTCTGGTGGCGGAGGCTCTTCTGGAGGAGGCGGAAGTACAAGAGGATTTTAAAAAGAAGAAGAAATTCTTCTTTTTTTTGGAAATTACTAATTTCTTTTCACATACTAGACACAATTGCTAGTTATAATATATAATAAAATAAATTATGTAAAAGGAGCTTAAGAATGAGTGATATTACGGTTTTAGTAGTAGATGATGAATCTAGGATGCGAAAATTAATTAAAGATTTTTTAATGCAAAAAGGATACCATATTTTAGAAGCGGAAGATGGTGAAAAAGCATTACAAGTATTTGAAGAAAATGAAAACAAAATTAGTCTTATTTTATTAGATGTTATGATGCCAAAATTAGATGGTTGGTCTGTTTTGCGTCAAATTAGGCAGACTTCTAAAGTGCCTATTATTATGCTAACAGCAAGAGGAGAAGAACAAGACGAATTGTTTGGGTTTGAGCTAGGAGTAGATGAGTATATTTCTAAACCATTTAGTCCTAAAATTTTAGTGGCAAGAGTAGAAGCCATCTTAAAGCGTACCCAAGGAGACCCAAAAGATGTGAAAGATTATGGTGGCATTGTCATTGATGCGGAAGGAAGAACAGTAACAGTAGATGGAAAACAAATAGAATTAAGTTTAAGAGAGTATGAATTATTAAAATATTTAGTAGATAACGAAAATATTGCTTTATCAAGAGACAAAATACTAAACAATGTATGGAATTATGACTATTATGGAGATTCTAGGACCATTGATAGTCATATCAAAAAGATTCGTCACAAATTAGGAAAAAAAGGAAAGTATATTGAAACAATGCGCGGAGTGGGATATAAATTCCAAATTAAATAAGAAAGTCAATGTTCTTATAAAATAAGATAGGTGGTAGAGAAAGGAATAAAAAACATGAAAGAAAAATTAAAATCGGTTCGTGTTAAATTGTTTTTAACAATTTGTATCGCAACCGTTGTTATCATATGTTTCTTAATTGTGACAAATAATGTAGTACTAGAAGCTTTTTATTTATACTCTAAACAAAATACATTACGACAAGTGTATAAACAAATTAATGCCTATTACAATAACCCTTCACCAGATGTAGATTTAGAGATGGAATTGGGAAGAATTGCAGTAAATAATAATTTTGATATTTTAATTTGTTCCGATGAAAATGTAAGTATTTATACAACCGATAATGATTTTATGACTACTTTAGAAGAAATGAATGCTATTACGTATTATGCCAACAGAACAGACCAGAAAGATATTTTGTATTCTGATGAAAATATGGATGTACGAAAAATAAGAGAAAGAAAGAGTGGGATAACATATATTTTACTTTCTGCTGTGTTAGATAATGGATATTCTTTATATATTCGAATTCCGATTGCCCCAATTCAAGAAAGTGTAAAAATTTCCAATAATTTCTTATTGCTAATTGGTGGTATAACGATTTTAGCAGCAGGAATTTTTGCTTCTTTTATCTCTAAAAAATTTACAGAGCCAATTTTAGAATTAAATGGAATTGCAAAAAAAATGGCAAAACTAGATTTTAGTCAGAAATACCGAATTACCGATACAGAAGACGAAATTAATACCCTAGGAAAGAGTATTAATAGTATGTCTGATAAACTAGAAGCTACGATAAAACAATTACGTAATACCAATATAGAACTAGAAAAAGATATAGAAGAAAAATCCCGCATTGATGAAATGCGCAAACAATTTATTTCCGATGTATCCCATGAATTAAAAACTCCTATTGCACTTATTCAAGGGTATAGCGAAGGACTATTGGAAAATGTAACAACTGATGAAGAAAGTAGAAGGTTTTATGCAGAGGTCATTTTAGATGAAACAAACAAAATGGATAGATTGGTAAAACAATTATTAGAATTAATGAAATTGGAATATGGCAAACGCGAGTTTCAAAATGAAAAGTTTAATATTGTAGAGTTAGTAAGCGAAGTGATTCGTAAAAGTAAAGTAATGCTAGAAGAAAATCAGATTACTGTAGAGATTGATTCAGATGAACAGGTAAATGTAAATGCAGATGAATTTTACATTGAACAGGTAGTAACCAATTATTTTACGAATGCAGTGAAACATGTTTTAGAAGTAGATGGCAAAAAGTTAATCAAAATTACTATTCAGCCAGATATTGAAAGAAATAAAGTAAGAATTAGTGTTTTTAATACAGGAGAAAATATTCAAGAAGAAGACTTAAATAGAATTTGGAATCGTTTTTATAAAGTAGACAGCTCTAGAAATCGTGAAGCAGGCGGGTCTGGAATAGGACTGGCTTTAGTAAAGGCTATTATGAATAACTACCAAAATGATTATGGAGTGGTTAATAAAGAAGATGGTGTAGAATTTTATTTTGATTTAGATTTAGAAATGGAAAAAGCATAAAAAGGAAAAGAAAAAGTAAGAATAAAAATAGGACAAAACCAAAAAGAAACAAAGGAAAAGGATTGAAAAAAGGGGAGAATTGTGGTATAACAGGGAAAGAGAAAAAAGAAATGAGGAGAAGGAAAATGGGTAAAAAAGAAAAGAAAAATGTGCAAAGCAAAGAAAAAGTGGAAAAAGTTAAAAAACCAAAATTAGATAAAGGTAGAATTGTTACAAAAGTAATTGCACTAACCATGGTAGTGATGCTTGTTGTTGGTTTTGCTGGAACCGTTCTTTTTTATTTGTTTGCGTAGAAAGTAATACCAAAGAAAAGGAGTAACACGAGATGGTAGATAATTTTATGGCAAATATTAATAATTTTGTAAAAGTAAATATTATTTCCTATATACAGGAATTATACCAGTATCCAATTAAATTAATACCGCTTATTATTGATTTAGCAATTGTTATTTTTTTGCTTGTAAAGTTTATTAAAATCATGAAAGATTCCAGAGCTTGGCAAATTTTAAAAGGAATTGCATTTCTTTTAATTGCTACTTTTTTAAGTTCGGTGTTGCATTTAAATATATTAAACTTTATTTTAACTTCTTTTATGGCCTATGGTGTTATTGCCATTATTGTCATATTTCAGCCAGAACTTAGAAGAGCGTTAGAACAATTAGGTACCAATAAATTTACCCGCTTTTTTGGAATTGATAAAGATATTCAAACCAAAACAAAAGAAGATATTTACAAAGTTGTTATTGCAGTAGAAGAACTGGCAAAAAGCAAAACAGGGGCTCTTATTGTAATGGAAAGAGATATTCAAATAAAAGATATTATAGCTACTGGTATTGAAATGCAAGCAGAAGTATCTCCACAGCTTTTGGTAAACATATTTGTTCCTAAAACACCACTACATGATGGAGCAGTTGTTATTAGCAATAATAAAATAGCGGCAGCAGCTTGTATGTTGCCACTTGCCAATGATATGGATATTGCGAAAGAATTAGGAACAAGACATAGAGCAGCAATAGGAATGTCAAAAGAATCAGATGCTATTGTAGTTGTGGTATCTGAAGAAACAGGAAGAATTTCTGTTGCAAAAGATGGTACATTAATTGCCGATATTAAAGGAGATGTCTTAAAAAGAATCTTACTTAAAAATATTGTGACAGACCGTTTTGATGAAAAGAAACAAGGTCGTATGCAAAAATTACAACGATTCAAAAAAAGTCATGAAAAAAGTAAAGAGCAAAAATAAAAAGGAGGAAGAGCATATGGCAAAGGTGACGAAAGAAGAGCTGATGCATATTGCAAACTTAGCAGACCTCAATTTAAAAGAGGAAGAAATAGATAAATATTTAAAAGATTTAGAAGATATTTTAGAATTTGCGGAAATTGTAAATAAGGCAGATACTAGTGGCTTAGAAGAAACTGGGACAGCATGGAAAAGACAAAATGTGTTCCGTAAGGATGAAGTAAAAGAAGGATTTTCCAAAGAGGAATTACTACAAAATGCACCAGATGTTTCCCAAGGAATGTTTCGTATTCCAAAGGTAATGGGATAAAAAGAAAGGAAGGCAAAAAACATGGAAATTACAAGACTTACGGTTCATGAGTTATTAGAATTATTAGAAAAAAAAGAAATTACAAGAGAACAAATTTTGCAAGCTTATGCAGATAGAATAAGGGAAAAAGAGGGTACTGTTAAAGCTTTTTTAAGTACCTATTTGGAAGAAGCAAAACAAGAAGAAAAAGAAATAGAAAAAGCTTTAGACCAAGGAGAAAAACTTTCTAAACTTGCAGGAATTCCTATTGGTATTAAAGACAATATTTGTACCAAACAAAAACAAACCACTTGTGCTTCTAAAATGTTAGAAAATTTTATTTCACCATATGATGCTACCGTTATGGAGAATATAAACAAAGAAAAGATGGTTACCATAGGAAAATTAAATATGGATGAATTTGCTATGGGAGCTTCTACAGAGTATTCTGCTTTTCAAAAAACAAGTAACCCATGGGATATTACTAGGGTACCAGGTGGCTCTAGTGGTGGTTCTGCCGCAGCAGTCGCAGCAGACCTAGTGCCATGGGCGCTAGGATCTGATACGGGTGGTTCTATTCGTCAGCCTGCTGCTTTTTGTGGGGTAGTGGGGTTAAAACCAACTTATGGGTTAGTATCTCGTTATGGCTTAGTAGCGTTTGCCTCTTCTTTGGACCAAATAGGACCAATTACCAAAGATGTTACCGATTGTGCAATGCTTTTAAATGTAATAGCAGGACAGGATGAAAAAGATACTACTTCTGTAGAACAAGAAAAGAAAGACTATACTAAAGCATTAAAAAAAGATGTAAAAGGTTTAAAAATAGGATTACCAAAAGAATATTTTGGAGAAGGAATTAACAAAGAAGTAAAAGAAAGCGTACTAGCTGCTGCTAAAAAATTAGAGGAAATGGGTGCTACTATAGAAGAATGTTCCTTAGATATTGCGCAATATGCACTAGCTACTTACTATATTATTGCATGTGCAGAAGCTAGCTCTAATTTAGGAAGATTTGATGGTATTCGCTACCGGGTATCGTGCAAAAAACTTTAGTAATTTAAAGGAATTATATTGTAATTCAAGAAGTGAGGCATTTGGTCCAGAGGTAAAAAGAAGAATTATATTAGGAACCTATGTATTATCTTCTGGTTACTATGATGCTTATTACAAAAAAGCTCAGCAGGTAAGAACATTGGTTAGAAATGCGTTTGAAAAAGTATTTCAAAAGTATGATATATTGCTAACACCAACTTCCCCAAATGTGGCTTTTACCATGGGTAGTAAAACACAAAACCCACTAGAAATGTACTTAGCAGATATTTGTACGGTTTCTGTAAATATTGCAGGGCTTCCTGGAATCTCTATTCCATGTGGGGTAGATAAAGAAGGTATGCCAATTGGTATGCAACTCATAGGAAAAGCTTTTGCAGAAGAAACACTATTACAAACTGCCTATAGTTATGAACAGGAAATACAGTTTAGAAACCAATATAGACCAGAGTTTAAGAAATAAAAGGAGGCAAAATAAAAAATGGCAAGAGAAGATTATGAATCTGTAATAGGACTAGAGGTTCATGCAGAGTTAGCTACCAAAACAAAAATCTTTTGTAGTTGTAAAACAGAGTTTGGAGGAGAGCCAAATTCCCATTGTTGTCCTGTTTGTATGGCACTTCCAGGAGCTTTACCAGTACTAAATGAAACGGTAGTAGAATATGCAGTAAAAGCAGGATTGGCAATGGATTGTACTATTGCTAAAGATAGTAAAAATGACCGTAAAAATTATTTTTATCCAGACCTTCCAAAATCTTACCAAATTTCGCAATACGATAAACCGCTTTGTACAAAGGGAAAAGTAGAAATAGAAACCAGTGAGGGCTCTAAAGTAATAGGAATTACCAGAATACATATCGAAGAAGACGCAGGAAAATTAAACCATGATGAACTAGGTAGAGGAAGTTTAGTAGACCTAAATAGAGCAGGAGTTCCTTTAATAGAAATTGTTTCCGAACCAGATATGAGAAGTAGTGAGGAAGCAGAAAACTATTTACGAAAAATAAAATCTATTTTGGAATATATAGAAGTATCCGATTGTAAAATGCAAGAAGGGTCTTTACGTGCCGATGTAAACGTATCTGTTCGTAAAAAAGGAGAAACAAAATTTGGAACAAGAACCGAAATGAAAAATATGAATTCCTTCCGCAGTATTGTAAGAGGAATAGAATATGAAATAGAAAGACAAATTGGAGTACTAGAAGCAGGAGGAAAGGTAGAACAGGAAACATTACGTTGGGATGAGGTATCTGGAAGAACATTTTCTATGCGTGATAAAGAAGATGCACAAGATTATCGCTATTTTCCAGAACCAGATTTGGTGGCTATTTGTCTTTCTGATGAATATATAGAAAAGGTACGTAAAACTTTACCAGAAATGCCAGAAGTAAGAGAAAAAAGATATATAGAAAGTTTAGGATTAACGCCAAAAGATGCTAAAATAATTGTATCATCTAAGCATTTATCCGACTTATTTGAAAAAGCAAGTAGCATTTGTGGCAATCCAAAGGCAGTAGCAAACTGGATTCGTTCCGATGTTTCTAGAATTTTAAATGAAAAGGAACTAGAGCCAAGCCAAATACCTTTTACCGCAGAACAATTAGCAGAGCTTGTTACCTTAATTGATAATAACACGATTAGTTCTGCTATTGCAAAAAAAGTATTAGAGGAACTATTTGAACATCCAGAAAAACCATCTACTATTATAGAAAAAAACGGATGGGTACAAATTTCGGATGAAGGAGCAATTCAAGCAGTAGTAAAAAAAGTATTAGAAAACAATCCACAATCTATTGTAGACTATAAAGCAGGAAAAGATAGAGCATTAGGATTTTTAGTAGGACAAGCCATGAAAGAAACAAAAGGAAAAGCAAATCCTAAAATGTTAAATGAAATGTTTTTAGAAGAATTAAAGAAATAAGCATAAACTTAAAAAAGAAGGTACAGTTTAATGGTATTTTTAATACGCGTGTCCTGTACGGGCATAGTTATAAAAAAATTTCACTCCGTCCCGACGGAGCTCCCTGCTCCGTTCAATTTTTTTATAACTATACCCTACGCGGACTTTATATGCGTACATACCATTAAACAGTACCTATTTTTAAATTAGTTGCTTTTGAATGGTATCAAAGGCAAAACCACAAATAATAAAGTAAACAAAAAACATAAATCCAGTTTTTAACAAAGAAAGTCCTATGTAATAAAGGTTAGGAGAGGTATAAAGTAATGCATATACTGCCAATAAGAGAGTGGCAAATAAGCAAATATAAAAAGAAACATAAAAACCGGATTTCATTATTTTCTTAATTTTATAATCAAAATGTCTTATTCTTTCTTTTAGTTTGGTAAACATTTTTGTAAACATAGTATCTACCTCATTTCTCATTCATAACTATTTTCATTATTAATAGTAACATAAAATAAAAGAAAATACAAAGGAAATACCTACCAAAAAGAAGCTACCCTATGGTAGCTTCCTAATAAAAAACTATGCATAATTTTTTATCCTAATTACGCTTTTACAGCGTTTAATTTTTTAGCTAGTTTAGATTTTTTTCTAGCAACAGTGTTTTTTACTAACACACCTTTAGAACAAGCTTGATCTAATTTTTTAGTAGCTTCTACAAATAATTTATTTGCATCTTCTGCATTACCTTCTGCAATAGCTTGTTCACATTTTTTAACAGCTGTTTTACAACCAGACTTAATCATATTATTTCTTAAAGTTTTTTTCTCAATAATTTTAACTCTTTTCTTTGCTGATTTAATATTTGGCATTGTTTAAGCACCTCCTCTTTTTGCAATATCTATTTAACACGTACTATTTTACCATGAAATGGAATGTTTTTCAAGCCTTTTTGTACAATTTCTTTAAAAGCCAAATTTGACAACATTCGACTTTTACGGTAATATAATAGATACGAAAAGGAGGCTTGAGATGCTAAAAGAATTTAAAGAGTTCATTTCACGTGGAAATATTGTGGATATGGCAGTAGGTGTTATTGTAGGTGGCGCTTTTCAAAAGATTGTAAATTCCCTAGTAAATGATGTTATTATGCCATTTACCTCTATTTTTACAGGTAAAATAGATTATACCGATTGGGTAATTGTAATAGGAAATGCAAGTATCAAAATAGGTTCTTTTTTAACTACCATTATTAACTTTTTAATTATTGCACTTTCTATTTTTTTAGCAGTTCGTTATGCAAACAAACTGAATAAAAAATTAGAAAAAATGAAGTTAGAAGAAATAGAAAAAATTGCAAAAAAAGTAGATAAAAAAGGTAAGTTCTATAAAAGAAAAAAAGAAGAAGAGCCAGTAAAAGAAGAACCAACCACCAAACAATGTCCATTTTGCTATTCTGAAATTTCCATTCACGCAACACGATGCCCGTATTGTACTTCTGTATTAGAAGAAAAAGTAGAAGAAGGAAAAGTAGTAGAGGATTAGCTTTTTAATGGTTACATAAAACTTGTATTCTACTAAAACTTGTGTTACAATACCTACAAAGCGTTAAGCTTTTATAGGTAAAGGTATTTTAAAGGAAACAATGTATTTTCAAAACAACAAGGAGGAAATAGTTATGCCAGAAACAACAGAGAAAATAACAAAAGAAGGAAGAATTTATCAGTACATTTTATCTATGCCAGAAGTAACAGTTCGGCAAGTAATCCAGCATTTTCCGGATATTTATAAGTCCACAGTATGTGGTTCCATACGTTATTTATATCAAAAAGGAAAATTACATCGAATTGGACATGGAAGATATACTGCTCAAGAAATTGATGCAAAAACAGAATTTCTTCATAGTTATAAAAGAATGATTTTAACCTATATAGAAAACAGAGAGGAATGTACAGTAAAAGAAGTGGTAGGTTACTTTGCTGATCAGATACGAGAAGGCACAGTAAGAAAAACAATTACAATGTTAAAAGAAGAAGGGAAAATCTTAAGAAACAAAAAAGCAATTTTTGCAATACCACAACAGCATTTACAAGATGAAAAATATAGGAAGATTCACAAATATATTTTATCAAAGTCTGAAATTACTAGAAAAGAATTACTATTACAATTTCCTGAGATAAGTTCTAGAACCATTGATGAGGTGACGCGGTTTTTAAGAGAAAGAGGGATACTAACAACACTGCAGAATGGAAAATACATGGTTATCCTTAAATAAAGATACCACAAAGCATTGCTAATACAGTTATTAGCAATGCCTTTTTAATAATTAATTTTTTTACGAGTAACAGAAGGGGAAGAAAAAAGATTTGTAACTTTTTGTAAATTTTATGTAAAAACATTTGAAAAAAAGTAAGAAACAGGATATAATAAGGGTGCAACAAGAAGGCATTACAAAAGAACATAACTTTGGAAGGAGAGATTCATATGAACATTAAAATAACAGGAAAGGAATTAAAAGCAACAGAGGCTATTAAAGAGTACATCGAGAAAAAATCTGAAAGATTAGTAAAATACTTTGGAGAAGATTTAGATGTAGTAGCTACTATTAAAACAGAAGGAAAAGAACAAGTAGCAGAAATGAGTGTCTTAGCTGGTGGGGATTCTTACCGTGCTGTTACGGCACATAAAGATTTATATGCTTCTATTGATAAAGATATTGATATTATAGAAGGACAAATTCGTAAAGTAAAAACCAAAAAAGACAAACAAAATATGACAGAGTCTATTCGTTTAAAAGAAGAGTTAAGTAGAGGAGACGAACATGAAGTAGTAAATGAAATACTAAAAACTATCTACTTTGATATTAAACCAATGACTCCAGAAGATGCAAAATTAGAACTTACTAGCAGACCACAAGATAAGTTCTTAACCTTTATTAATGCAGAAAACGGAAAAACCAATGTTATTTACCGTCTAAAAGATAACAAAAATTTTGGATTAGTAGAACCAGAAGCATAACAAAAAACAAAGAGGGATTCTTAAAAATAAAGACATACTTTTAAGAATCTCTCTTTATCTATTGGAAAGAATAACTATTTACCAGCCATTTGTCTTTCAGCTTGTTCGATTAATTTTCTAGTCATATTTCCACCTATTCTACCAGCATCTCTTGAAGAGATATTTCCATTATATCCTTCTGTTAAGTTAACACCAACTTCGCTAGCAACTTCATATTTGAATTTATTAAGAGCTTCTCTAGCTTCTGGAACTGCTTTCTTGTTTGAACTTGTCATTCTTTTCACCTCCTAATATGGTTCGGATTTTATTTTATAGAAAAGTTTAATTGCTTTTCAATATATAGAATGTGTAAAAAAATTTTTTTTAAACTGGTAATTTTATGAAAAAAGTTATTGTAAAAAAATATTTCCATGGTATAATCTTAAAGCGGGAAAGAAGGAAAGGAGAAATACATGTATAAACTAATTGCAATTGATTTAGACGGCACATTATTAAATTCCTATGGCAATGTATCTAGTGAAGATAAAACACAAGTAAAAAGAGCAGTAGAACAAGGTGTAGAAGTTGTTTTAACTTCTGGAAGAGTAACAGATTCTGTAGAAAATATAGCAAAAGAAGTAGGAGCAGACCGTTTTTTGATTTCTGGAAATGGTGCTACTATTTTTGATTTTCAAGAAAATAAACCGATTTATGACCGATTTATTGAAAGGAAAAAAGCATTGCAAATTATTAAATTATGTGAAGAAAATAGTATATTTTATAACATATATACAGAAGATATGATTATTGCCGAATCTTTAAATTACAATGTTCTATTTTATCATAGCGAAAATAGCAGAAAACCAGAAGGAAAGAAGACTAATATTAATATTGTCAAAAACATTTATGAATATGTAAAAGAAAAAGAGGATTTAAAAATATCTAAAATTACTGTATGTGATGAGAGTAATATCATTTTTCCAAGAATTTTAGAAAAAATTAAAAAAATAAAAAATGTTGATGTGTTAGAAGTAGCACATATGTCCAGAAAAATTATAAAATCTGGAACAGAGGAGTATGATATTACCTATTATTATTCCGAAATTTCTAGCCAAAATGTGAATAAATGGACCGCTATTCAATTTTTAATACAAAAATTAGGAATTCAGCCAGAGGAAGTAATTGCTATTGGAGATAATATGAATGATATTTCTATGCTGAAAGGAGCAGGTTTAGGTGTAGCAATGGCAAATAGTGCTCCAGTAGTAAAAGAAGTAGCTAATATTATTACGCAAAATAATAATGAAAATGGTGTTGCTAAAGTAATACAGCAATATATTTTTCATGAAAAAGAAAATGTATAATTTTTTAGAAAAAACACATAACAATAGTAAATAAAACTATTGGAGTGTGGAGTATGAAAAAAGAAAAAGATATACAAGAAACTGCTAAAAAAGAGAAAATGGATCTGCAAGTAGAAGTAGGAGAAGATGCAAGCAAATACGGAGAATTTATCTCTTCTTATTTTGCTTGGATTTCTTTAGCAAAACAAAAAGAAAGAGCAGAACATTTAGAAGAGGTTACAAAAGAGAATAATAAAAACAAATAGAAATAAGGAGATATTGCGAGAAAAAAGCAAATATCTCCATAATTTTCCCGTAAAACAATTTCAAATCACAAATTATTGCGATTGAAATTACGTCAAAAAGTAGTATACTAATATATAGGTCAAAGAAAGTCAAGGTCAAAAAAACAAAGAGGTGGTTATATGAGAATTAGCGATGTGATAGAAGAGTTTATTAAGGATATGTTAAAGGATACAGAAAATGGGTTTATAGAGATTCAGAGAAATGAACTTGCAGAACATTTTAATTGTGTGCCTTCTCAAATTAACTATGTGATTGCTACTCGTTTTAACCCATCCCAAGGCTACTATGTGGAAAGTAAACGTGGTGGTGGGGGACATATTAAAATCAGCAAAGTAAAAATAACCAAAGGAAATTATTTAATGCATATTATTAACAATATTGGAGAAACATTAACTGCCAATGAAGCGGATATTTTTATTAGTAACTTACTTTCTTACCAAATGATACAAGAAGTAGAAGCAAAATTATTAAAAGTAGCAACAAGTGATAA
The DNA here is from genome assembly GCA_930990125.1 of uncultured Clostridiaceae bacterium. Lineage (GTDB taxonomy): Bacteria > Bacillota > Clostridia > TANB77 > CAG-508 > CAKNOI01. The sequence goes on from CAKNOI010000018.1 coordinate 17,626, forward strand.
AGTACTTACTGTGCCACAAAATATAAAGGATACATTACGTGCAAATATTTTTAAGAATATGTTAATTAATTTAGTTTAAAGGAGGAAAAAGCCTATGTTATGTCAAAATTGTCATGAACATGAAGCAAATGTTCATTATACACAAACGATAAATGGAGTAAAAAAAGAGATGGTACTTTGTGAAGAATGTGCTAGAAAATTAGGAATTGGAAATATTTCTTTTTCTATGCCAATGAGCTTATCTAGTATTTTTGGGGATTTTCTAGAAGATTATGAGCAAGAATCTTTATTGCCAAGTTTTGTAAAACCTTCTGAACTACAGTGTAACCAATGTGGTATGACATATCAAGAATTTATTAATGGAGGAAAATTTGGTTGTGAGCATTGTTATGATGTGTTTGCAGACCAAATTGACCCTATTTTAAAAAATATTCAAGGTTCTAATAGACATATTGGTAGAAGACCATATTTAGCACAAAATACTGCTTTTCAAAAAGAAACAGAAGGTGCAAAAAAAATGGAAAAAGGACCAAAATCCAAACAAGAAAAATTGCAAGAAGACCTAAAAAAGGCTATTGCTGAAGAACGTTATGAAGATGCCGCTAAAATTAGAGATGAGATAAAAAAATTAGAAAAATAGGAGGATAAAAACATGAACTGGTATTTACAAAGTGGAAAAGAGTCTGATGTTGTGCAAAGTACAAGAATACGTATGGCAAGAAACCTAAAACAATTTCCGTTTCGAGTAAAATGCAATAAACAAGACTTATATAATATATTAGAAACAATAGAAAAGATTACACCAAAGATAGGGTATGGACTAAAATTTATGAAATTAAGTGATATGGACGATATTACCAAATTAAGCTTAGTAGAAAAACATATTATTAGTCCAGAATTTGCTCTTTCTAAGGAAAGTGATACCAAAGCTATTGTATTAAATGAAGAAGAAAATATATGTATCATGATAAATGAAGAAGACCATATGCGTATCCAAATTTTTAGTAGTGGATTAGAATTAGAAAATTGTTTAAATTTAGCAGTAGAACTAGATGAAAAAATAGGAAAGTTAGTAACCTATGCGGCAAGTGAAAAATATGGATATTTAACAGCTTGTCCTACCAATGTAGGAACAGGTATGCGAGCTTCTGTTATGGTACATTTACCTGCACTTACTATGACAGGAAATATTCGGAAAAGTTTTAGAAGTGGTAAATGGTGTAGGAATGAATATTCGTGGAGTATATGGAGAAGGAAGTAAAACACAAGGAAACATGTATCAAGTTTCTAATAAACAATCTTTAGGAATTACAGAAAAAGAAATGATAAAAAATATACGAGTGATAACAGATAAAATGATAGAGCAAGAAAGATTGGCAAGAAAATATTTAGGAAAAAATAGTAGGAGCTTAGAAGATAAAGTATACCGTTCTTATGGAATTTTAACCAATGCTAGAATTTTAAGTTCCGAAGAAACAAGAAGCTTACTTTCTGATGTAAAGCTAGGAACGGATTTAGGAATTATTCAGGAATTAAACGATTTAAAAGTAAATGAGTTAATATTATATACCAAACCGGCTAATTTGCAAAAATTTTTAGGAGAGAAATTAGATGCAGAAGCAAGAGATAGAAAACGTAGAGAGGTAATAAAACAAATTATAAAAGAATAAAGGAGGATAGGTAGTATGATGTATAAATTCACAAGCAGGGCAGAAAAGGCTCTGGAAATTGCAAACGATATTGCAGTAGAATTAGGCCATACTTATATTGGAAGTGAACATATTCTTTATGGTCTTGTAGCAGAAGGAACTGGAGTCGCAAGTATGGTACTAGAAAGCCAAGGCGTAACGAAAGAAGCTGTTTTAGCAGAAATTGAAGAATTAATTGGCAAAGAAGAAACAGGAGAGCAACCAGTAGGAACCATTGGCTTTACCCCTAGAACAAAAAGAATTATCGAAAATGCCTTCTTAGAGGCAAGAAAACTAGGAATGGAATATATTGGAACAGAACACCTGCTAATTGGAATTATGCGTGAAGGAGATAGTGTGGCAGTTCGCATTATGATGGATTTACAAATAGATCCACAAAAATTATATAATGAATTAGTAAAGGTATTAAATGAAGAAGAAATTCCTAACAGTAAACAATCTACTTCTGGAAAAGGAGAAGGAAGTTTTCATTCTACTCCTACCTTAAATCAGTTTGGAACAGATTTGACCAAACAAGCAAGGGAAGGAAAGCTAGACCCTGTAATTGGAAGAAAAGAAGAAACAGAACGTGTGATTCAAATTTTATCAAGAAGAACGAAAAATAATCCTTGTTTAATAGGAGAACCAGGTGTAGGAAAAACGGCTATTGCAGAGGGGTTAGCAGAAAAAATAGTAGCTGGTGATGTGCCAGAAATGTTAAAAAATAAAAGAGTAGTAAGTGTAGACATTTCCGGAATGGTAGCAGGAGCAAAATATAGAGGTGATTTTGAAGAAAGAATTAAAAAAGCCCTAGCAGAAGTGAAAAAAGCAGGAGACGTTATTTTATTTATTGACGAGATTCATACGATTGTAGGAGCGGGTTCTGCTGAAGGAGCTATTGATGCAGCAAATATCTTAAAACCATTATTAGCTAGAGGAGAAATTCAAGTAGTAGGTGCTACTACATTAAACGAATATCGTAAATACATTGAAAAAGATAGTGCTTTAGAAAGAAGATTTTGCCCAGTAACAGTATTAGAGCCTTCTCATGAGGATACTATTGCTATCTTAACAGGATTACGTGACAAATACGAAGCACATCATAATGTTACTATTAGTGATGAGGCAATTAAGGCAGCGGTTGATTTATCTACAAGATATATTAATGACAGATTTTTACCAGATAAGGCAATTGATTTGATTGATGAAGCTGCTTCTCGTGTGCGTATGAAAACAATTAGCGAGCCAGACAATCTAAAAAAATTAGAAGAAAAAATAGAAGAAACCGTAAAGGAAAAAGAAGAAGGAGTTCGTACACAAGATTTTGAAAAAGCGGCAACATTGAGGGATAAAGAGCATGAATTACGACAAAAATATGAAAAAGAAAAACAAAAATGGGAAAATAAGAATAAAAAAAGTGTTACTACACTAACAGAAGAAGATATTGCAGAAGTAATTGCTTCTCAAACAGGAATTCCGGTAAAGAAGTTAACACAAGATGAAAATGAAAAACTAAAAAATCTAGAAGCTACATTACACCAAAGAGTAATAGGACAAGAAGAAGCGGTAGAAGCTGTAGCAAAGGCAATTCGTAGAGGTAGAGTAGGTCTGAAAGACCCGAAAAGACCAATTGGTTCTTTCTTGTTTTTAGGACCAACAGGTGTAGGAAAAACAGAATTGTCCAAAGCATTGGCAGAAGCCTTATTTGGTGATGAAAATGCAATGATTCGTGTGGATATGTCCGAATATATGGAACCACATTCTGTTTCTAAATTAATAGGTTCTCCTCCAGGATATGTAGGTTTTGATGAAGGGGGACAATTAACAGAAAAAATTAGAAGAAAACCATATTCTGTTATTTTGCTAGACGAAATAGAAAAAGCACATCCAGATGTTATGAACATGCTTCTTCAAATATTAGATGACGGAAGATTAACCGATAGTCAAGGAAGGACTGTAGATTTTAAAAATACGGTAGTGATTATGACTTCTAATATAGGAGCTAGAATGATTACAGATAGAAAGGCATTAGGATTTAGTAGTAAAGAACAAGGAAAAGAGGAAAGTGACAAAAAAGAATACGAAGCAATTAAAAAGGATGTTATGGCAGAGCTAAAAAAAGAATTTCGACCAGAATTTATTAATCGTATTGACGAGATTATTGTATTCCATAAATTACATCAAGAAGAAATTCATCAAATTATGGATTTGATGCTCCAAGAAGTAGAAAAGAGACTTCAAGAACAAAATATCCATGTACAAATTGATTCTTCTGTTAAGAAAGTAGTAGAAGAAAAAGGAATTGATGAAACTTATGGAGCAAGACCATTACGAAGAGCTATTCAGAATGTGGTAGAAGATACTATTGCAGAGGCGATTTTAGATGGTAAGATAAAACCAGGAGAAGAAAAGAAATTGGTCGCAAAAGATGGTACCATAGTAGTAGAATAAAAGAGGGAGTTCCCCTCTTTTTTTCTCAAAAATAGAAGAAGAATATCTTAAGTTTAGTAGTGTTTGTAGAATTAAACATCAAGAAAAATGCAAGAAGACATAAAAAGTTGCCAGAAACGGAAAAGTGTGGTATAATAAGAATATCCTAAAAAGAAGGTGGTACAAATGACAATATTTACAATAATTTATGTATTATTATTTATTATCTTTACTTTAATAGCTCTTGCTGTTTTCCAAATTCGAATGGCAGGAATAAAAGTAAAAGATTTTTGGAGTTTTATTGAAGCCAACGAAATGTTAGATAAATTATATCATTTTTCAAAAACAGCGGATAAAATGTCAGGGCAAGAACAAGTAATCTTTTTAATGGAAGCAGACAAAATGTTTCATGCATTTGAAAAAATCCCAGAAATCTTGTGGGAAGAGGAATACGAAAAATATGCAAAAGTGTTATCTACTTATAAAGACATCAAGTTATTACGATGGGCATCTAATTAAATAGAATAAGAGTGTAATAAAGAACAAATAGATACTTTTTTAAAAGTATCTATTTGTTCTTTATAGTGGATAAAAATAGAAAATATATCCATTTTGTATTGCTAAAAATGATGAACCATATTATAATATTGTCCTATTTGCTATCCTTTTTATTGGGAACATATTCTAAAAGCTCAGAAATTTCGCAATCAAAGACTCTACATAAACTATCTAATTGGTTAATATCAATTCTTTTGGTTTCTTCATAATACATTTTAGAAATTGTGGCTGGTCTTATGTTTGTTAAACGAGATAATGTTTTTTGATTCATCTTGTGTTTTCCTAATAATTCGGATAATTTAATTCTGATCATACTTACCACCTTACTATTGCAAAGAATATAGAAAAAAATACTTTTTTGTTTTTTACAGTTGTATTTTATCATTTTATGTAATATTATAACAGACAGAACGCAAAATATAACGATAAGAGTAATAAAAACTTTACTAGCAGTAAAAGAAAGGAAACAATATGAAGGGACAAGAAGAAAACGTAAGAGAAAATAAAATGAGATGGAAAGAAGAGAATAAAAGATATTTATTAGAAATGCAAAAGTTTTTAGATAGGGTAGATAATATAGAAGATGAAAAATTAAAGGAAAGTATTATTTATCAAATGTTACGATGTGATAAAATTTTAACAGAAATTTCGGAAGAAATGTTTAAAAAATGTTATGAACAGGGAAAAAGAGAAACTTTGAAAAATAATGTATAATGCTTAAAAATTGGAACAAAATAATAGCATGATGAAAGTAAAAAAAATAGTAGTAGGATTGGTAGCTGGTATCATTAGTGGACTTTTTGCATCCGGAGGAGGAATGATTTTGGTGCCAGCGTTTTTATACATTTTAAAACTACAAGAAAAACAGGCAAGAGCAACATCTATTTTTTGCATTTTGCCTATGGTAATCGCTAGTTCCTTTTTTTATTTAAAGGGCGATTATATTGATTGGAAAGTAGGAATATTAGCAGCAATAGGAGGAATGATAGGTGGATTTTTAGGGAGTAAACTATTAAAAAAGATTTCCAATCGAGTATTAAAATTAGGATTTACTATTTTTTTACTATATGTATCTATTAGAATGTTATTTTTTTAAAAGGAGTATCCATGATAGAAATTGTAATAGGAATAATTTCAGGATTCGTAAGTGCAATGGGAATGGGAGGAGGAACTATTCTAATTCTTTGTCTTACTCTTTTTTTGGGATATGAGCAACATATTGCACAAGCATCAAATTTAGTATTTTTTATTCCTACTTCGCTAGTAGCTATTTATATGAATTTAAAAAATAAAATGATTGATTATTCATTAGCAATGACTGTTGCAATACCAGGTGTATTAGGAGCAATTTTAGGTTCCTTTCTTTCGATACAAATGGATTCTACGGTGCTTCGTAAATGTTTTGGAGCTTTTTTAGGGATGATTGCACTACATGAAATATATTCCTATCGAAAGCAGTATATAAAATCCAAAAAAGAGACATACTAGAGATATAATAAAAATAGGATAAGGAGGAAAGGAAATGAAATTTGTTAAAGGAATGTTAATAGGAACATTGCTTTCTGCAGGAGTGGTAATGATGTATAGTGAAACCATGAATGGAAGCAAAAAAAAGTGGATGAAAAAAGGAAAGAAAATGATTCACAAAATGGGAATTATGTAAGAACAAAAAGAGGACGTCACATTTGACCCCCTCTTTTTTCTTGCTATTTGCCACAAGGTAATTCTGGTCTATGACAGTCTTCCTTACAATCACAATCCATTTTTACACCTTTTAGACAATCGCCTTTAGTATTGCATTTTGCGCAAATTTTTACGTGTTTTACTTGATTTACCCAAATCTCTACCTCATAGGTCCTATTTGGACAAAGTGGTCCAAATACAAACTCTCCATCTTTATCGGTAAATGTGTGAGAAACAGGACGATGTTCTTCTTTTCCACATTCACAAACAACTTCAATTAATTTAACAACTGCATCACAAATTGGTTCTTTATGACAATCGTGGACAACGCCATAAATAACATCTCTTCCGTCCTCTGTCAATAGAAAAAAGTACCAAAATAGTTAAATAAAAAATATCTTCATGTTATAATCCTTGTCAATAATGATGTAATCAATCACAGATAGCCATATTCTTCGTTTTTCTTCTCTAGACAAGTTATTATATATTAAAGGAAAATCACTGTTTAAGAATGCCTTTAAAGTGTCTATATTAGAAGAGGGAGATGTGTTATCTTCTTTTTTTTGCTTTTTTTGATATAGTATATCTAATTGGGCGATATAATCTTTATAATCCTTTTCATAATCCTCTATTCTTATAAGGTCGCGTACATATAAATCTTTTAATTTTACTAATTTATTTTCTAGGACAGATATTTCTTTCGAATAATCTGCCTTAATCGGTTCTATTGGTTTGTATTCATAAGAAGATATATATTTTTTTAATTGTTCGTTAAACTCTTGTAATAGCCTTTCTTCTATTTTTTTCTCATTAAAATTTTTAGAACAAGAACATCGAAAAGTAGTAGCATGATGTTTGCATACATAATAATATTTTGATGTATCATTATTTTTAGAATAGAATTTTCCTCCGAGATAGTATCCACATTCTGCACACTTTAATAATTTTTGAAAAATATAGCCACCAGAGTTTTCGCACGTTGGTTTTCTTTGATTTTTATTCATGAGCTTTTGCGTAGTAAAAAACTTATCTTTATCAATAATAGCAGGACAATAATCTTTTATTTCTCCATATCGTGTAGGCTTAATACCAATATAGAGTTTATTTGTTAATATTCGATATGTTCTCATATAATTTAGTTTTAATTCAGGATATTTTAAATCTAACTTGCGGAAAGTTTTATATACACTAGTAGTTTCTGCGTGAAAATTAAATGCATCTAATACAACTTGTTTCGTACTATCATCAATAACTACTTTTTTATTCTCTTTTTTTAAACCTACAGGAATCTTACCACTTATAATTTCTTTACTTTCTACTTTAGTTTTAAAAACACTTCTAATTCTTTCGGAGGTCTGAGCGGATTCATTTTCAGCAACAGACAACATAATGTTAATATGTAATCTACCATTTGCTGTAGAGCTATCATATTTTTCAAATACAGTTTGCCAAAATACTCCATGTTCATCTAATGCATCTAGAATCTTATAATAGTTTCTTACACCACGAGAAAGTCTATCAAGTTTGGTAATAAGTATTCTATTAATTTTATTTTGTTTGACATCGTTAAGTAATCTTTGTAAAGCAGGTCTTTTCAAGTTTGTTGCAGAAAAACCGTCATCTTCATAAATACCGAATATATGAAATCCATTTTTTAATGCATATTTAGTTAGTTCTTCTCTTTGAGTTCTTAAGCTATCGCCATTAAGCGCTTGTTCTTCTGTACTAACACGAATATACAAAGCAACTTCTTCAACTTTTTCTCTAAAATCATTCATAGTATTATTTGTATTATTTTGCATAATAAAAATGCCTCCAATTTTTCAAATTTAACTATTGAAAATGAAGGCTTTATTGTGTATAATAATACTGTAATCACTTTCAATAGTGTTTATATGTGGAGAAATATGTCGTGTCGCCAAACAGCTACATATTTCTCTTTTTTTATTTTTAACAATAATCTCCATTGTCATCTATTTGTCTAATTCCATCTTCCAATATTTTTCCACAATCATTACAAACATCATATTGATACCAATCGCTTGTTTCGGTATGCACACCAGAAGGACTTTTACATTTGCAGTAATCATGTAAATTCATCTATATTTGCCTCCTTTATTCGAAAATTTTACTTATTCTTGCTTCTGTCACTTTTCCAATTATCTTAAAATCCTTATTTAATTTTCTTGGTGGATAGTAGGAATTAAATGCGATTAATTCAATACAATCATTATGTTTTATTATTCTTTTAATGGTTGCCTCATCACCATCAATTAAGACAATTCCTATTTGACCACTTTCAATATCATTTTGACTATGAACAATTATAATATCATCATTATATAAAACAGGTTGCATACTATCACCAGCTACTTTAAGTGCAAAATATTCCTCTGGATTAGAAATATTTTTGTCTAAATGAACATAACCTATTATATTCTCACTTGCTAAATAATTGTAACCAGCTTTTACAGTCCCGAGAAGCGGAAAAACTTGCTTATTATCGGAATTATCATATTTTTTGTCCGTAAAACCTGCAAGCCAAGCGGGAGAAACTTTAAAGAAATTGGCTAATTTTACAATAGTACTTCTTTTTACTCCAGTAATTTCTCCAGAAGCATATCTAGAAATTGTAGCATTAGTTTTCCCTACATATTCTTCTATCTTATCTAAAGTGTAATTACTGTTATTAATTAATTCACTTAATCTTTTTGAAAAAAGTTCGTCCATAATTTTATCTCCTTACATGTGTTATTTTACAACATTTTTTCGCAATACGCAATATATTTTTAGAAAAAAACAAAAAAGTTTCGTAAAAAGTATTGACAAGAAATTATTAATAGTATATATTACGTATAACGTAATTACGCAATACGTAAAAGAAAGGAGGAAAGACAATTGGACGAAGCAATAAAATATACTTTAGGAAGATTAGAAGGTTTCATGAAATTTAAAGGAATTAGTAAGCCAGAATTAGCTAAAGAATGGGGAAAAACAGATGCTTATGTATATAGAAGATTTAGCGGAGAAGTCGAGCTTAGTTTAACAGATATTTTAGATATAACAAGAATACTAAAAATACCAAAAGAAGAAGCTAAGGAAATTTTTTTTGGCTACGAATTACGTAATACGTAAAATGGCGACACGACCACAAAAAGTAAAAGAAGACAAACTGTATGAATACATTATAGAGAGGTGGGAGAATGAATGAAAAAGACAAAACACAATTTACAGTAGAACATGCACAGTTATTATATCAAACTTTAGCAGACATTTTAGGAGAAAAGTATAATTTAAAAATTATAGCGAAAGTAAAAGAAAAATAAGTGAAAGGAGAAATTAACAGATGAAAAAGTTCAAAGAATTTTTATTAGGGACAAGCCTAATATGGATACCGATGCTGGGTTGTTATGTAGCAGAAGCTATAAGCAATATATTAATCAATTTATTGTAGGAAGGAGGAAGAAAGATGTTTGGAAAACATGCAAAAGCAGGTAATGTCATTGAACAAGCACATGAACAAATTGCAGAGTTACAAGAACGTGTAGGAAACATTATTAGAGAAAATCAGGAATTAAAAAATCTTAGAAAACAAGAATTACACAACAATACAATCTTAGTTCATAAAAACATAGAACAACAGAGAGTATTAGAACAAATTGAAATTGTAGCTTATCAGAATTATGACAGAGATGATATTGCATTACGCAAAATAAAAGAGCTAATTTCTGACTGGCAATCAAGAAAAATTAGCTCAACACAATGAATATGCATTCACAGTAAAATAATACCACATTTACTGTGAAAAAGCAAGGGGAGGAAAAATGGAATCAACATTAGAAGAATTAGAACACAAATATTTCATGTTAGAAATGAAAGATACGTGGGACAGTTCAGATTATAGATATGCTGATGAGTTAAGAGAAAAAATTAGAAGATTAAAGGAGGAAATGTAAATGATTAAGAAACCAGCAGAAATGATAAATGAAACAAATAAATTTAGAGTATTAATAGCAGGAT
>CAKNOI010000019.1 GCA_930990125.1 uncultured Clostridiaceae bacterium
ACACACACACACACACACCTATATTTATGTATACTAAAGAACAGAAATAGAAATTGTGTTTATGGTAGAGGAATAATAAGTAAGAAAGAAAATAAAAAAGATAAGATGAGCTACAAAAAAGTAGGTCGTCTTTTCGTCATGTGCGATACAAGCTAAAAAGAAAACAAAAGGGACGGGGAATTTTGGCAGAAAAAACAAGATATAAAACCATAAAAAAATATTAAAAGTTACTAATAAAAAAACAAAGGAGTAAGCAAATGAAAAAAACAAAGAAGGAGGAAAAGAAAAAGATGCGAAAGCAAGAAAAAAGAGAAAAAAGCAAGGAGAAGGGTATTACCCTAGTAGCCCTAGTTATTACTATTATCGTATTACTCATCTTAGCAGGAGTAACCATAAGCATGGTAGGTGAAGATAACGGAATCATCACAAAGGCACAACAAGCCAAACAAAACATGGCAAACGCCTCTGCAGAGGAACAGCAGCTCATCCAAAACCTATCAAATGCCATGAACGCTATTTCAGAAGGAGGAAGTGGAGGCATTGTAACTCCACCAGAAGAGGAAACCCCACCAGAGGAAGAAGAGCCAGATAACATACCAACTACAGAGTCCTGCGTAGGGTATTATGCAGATTTAGACGGAAACCCAGAAACAGAGCCAGAAGGAATAATTTATGCAGACCTAGCCATAGGAGGAGAAGGACAGTGGGTAGATGAAAATGGAAGTTATACGATAAATAGGGCAACAAACTTAAAAGACTATTATATCATCCAAGAGAGCTATAGCGGAAAATTTGGAACAAAGCCAGTGTTAGCGCCAAAGACAAATACAGCAGGGAAGAATGATAGGTTCTACGTAATGGCACTAAGCGATATAGACGGAAGCCAGCATTATTTCTATAAAAATGGAAGTATGACAGTAGAGACATCCACAAATTTTGGAACAGGAAAACAAAACACAGCAACAATGATGGATAGATGGAATAATGCAAAATATGGATCCAAAGATAATAACGACCTGTGGGGCTTAATAAAAACGCAGGTACAACAAGGCTGGTTCGTACCGTCTAGAGGAGAATGGGGAGCATTTTTAAATGAACTAGGAATAACAGGAAGAAGTGGAGGAAATTATAGTTCGTTTGGGCTGAGTGACAGCTACTGGTCGTCTTCACAAGGCGATAGCTATTTTGCATGGCGTGCCGACCTAAGTAATGGTAGTGTAAACGGTTTCAACGCTACCGTTTACAGTACATACTATGTCCGCCTCAGCACGACTTTCTAATTTTGTAAAAAATTAGAAAGTCGAAGAAAAAAATTAGAAAGTCAAATAAAAGTTATGTAAATTACAAAAGATTGATAATTACACCATACACCAACGCACAAAACCAACGTTAAAGTTAATAAACATTTTCAGAGAAAAAACAATTGATTTCTCCTATCAAATATAGTAAAATGTACCTGATAAAGAATAAAAAACAAAATACTGTAAAAACTATGCTATAGAGGGATAGGAGTGAAAACAATGAGTAATCAAATTACAAATTCCATTTTTCAAATAGGGATAAGCGATAAAGAGCTTACTTTGTTTGAGAGGCAATATACGTTAAAACAGGGAATGAGCTATAATTCTTATGTTATTCAAGACGAAAAAACGGTGGTACTAGATACCATGGACGAGCGTGTTACAGATAAATGGTTACAGGAGTTAGAAGAGCTGTTAGCCGGAAAAGCACCGGATTATTTGGTGGTTTCTCACATGGAGCCAGACCATGCATATAATATAGGTATGCTAGCAGAAAAATACCCGGAAATGAAAATTGTTGGTAACACGCTTACCTTTAATATGTTAACGAATTTTTTTGAAATGGATTTTTCACAAAGAAAATTTGTAGTAATGGATGGAGATGTGCTAGATATTGGAAAACATAAATTGCAGTTTGTGACAGCTCCTATGGTACATTGGCCAGAAGTTATGATGACATACGAACAAACGGAAAAGATTTTATTTTCTGCAGATGCTTTTGGTAGGTTTGGTAGCTTAGAGGCAGAAGGCGAGTGGGAGGAAGAAGCAAGAAGATATTATTTTGGTATTGTAGGGAAATATGGCATGCAGGTACAAGCCGTTCTAAAAAAGGCAACCAATTTAGATATAGAAACCATTTGCCCATTACATGGTCCAGTGTTAAAAGAGGACCTTGGCTATTATTTACAAAAATACAATACTTGGAGTAGCTATGAGCCAGAAGAAGAAGGCGTTTGCTTAGTTTGTAGTTCTATTTATGGTAACACTTTGCAAGCAGTAAAAACCTTGGCAAATCTTTTAAAACAACAAGGAAATAAAGTAGAAGTAATAGACTTAACCAAAGAAGACTGGGCAGAGGCAGTGGCAAATGCTTTTCGTTTTTCCCGTTTAGTAGTAGCTTCTTCTAGCTATAACGCAGGAGTATTTCCACCAATGGTACATTTTTTACAAGCATTAAAAGAAAGAAATTACCAAAAACGTAAGGTAGCAGTGATAGAAAATGGCTCTTGGGCGCCTTCTGCTGGTAAAGGAATGAAGAGCATGTTACAAGAAATGAAAGATATTGAGTTAATAGAGCCAGTATTTACTATTAAATCTAGATTAAAAGAAGAAGATAAAAAAGCATTTGAAGATTGGGCAAAAAGGATATAATGTAACAAAGCTTTATGGAAGAAGATAGTTTTCCGTAAAGCTTTGTTTGCTATATAGGAATACTTATTAAAGTACCAAGTGCAAAGGGATAGAAAAAAGACATTCAAAATCTAAAAAAACTATTGACAGTTGAGTATGTGTTCATATATAATAATAAAAAGGTTGAATAAACATTCAATTAAAGGAGGAATCTTATGTCGAAAAATGAATTTGTATGTGATTGTAATGTCATTCATGAAGATGTGGTAACAAACACCAAAAACAACATGCCAGAAGAATATACTTTTAGCAAATTAGCAGAATTTTTTAAAATAGTAGGAGATATTACAAGAGTAAAAATTTTATTTGCACTAGATCAAAACGAAATGTGCGTATGTGATATTGCCAATGTTTTAGGAATGAGTAAATCTTCTATATCCCATCAGTTAGGCACTTTAAGAAGAAGTGGAATTGTAAAATGCAGAAAAGTGGGAAAGGAAGTATTTTACATGCTAGATGATGAACATGTAAAACAAGTATTTGAAGTGGGAATAGAGCATATAGAGCATAAATAAAGGAAGTAAAATATTAGAAAAAGAAAACAGAAGAATAACAATTCTGTTTCATCAAAGAAAGGATGGATAAATATGAGTTATCAATTTAAAATAAAAGGATTAGACTGTGCTAATTGCGCAGCAGAATTAGAAAGAGTATTACAAAAAATAAAAGGAGTAAAAGAGGTTTCTATCAATTTTATAACACAAAAAATGCACTTGGAATGTGAAGAAGTGGGAGCAGAAGAAATTCTAAAACAAGTTACCAAAAAAATAAAGAAAGAAGAACCAGATGTTACCTTAGAAGAGGTGTAAGAGGAGGAAAAAAGCATGAAGAAAAAAGCAATAAAAATAGTGGTTTCCCTTATTTTATTTGTGGTAGCCATGGCAGTACCTTTTCAAACAGAATGGGTTAACAATGCTATTTTTTTAGTAGCCTATAGTATAGTAGGCTTAGAAATTATTAGAAAAGCAGTACGCAATATTTTGCGTGGTAAAGTATTTGATGAAAATTTTTTAATGACAGTAGCCACAGTGGGTGCATTTGCAATAGGAGAACTTCCAGAAGCAGTTGCTGTTATGCTATTTTACCAAGTAGGAGAGCTATTCCAAAGCTATGCAGTAGATAAATCTAGAAAGTCCATTGCAAGTTTAATGGATATTCGCCCAGATTATGCAAATCTATACCAAAATGGTAGTTTAGAAAAAGTTAGTCCAGAAGAGGTAAAAATAGGTGACAGTATTGTAGTAAAACCAGGTGAAAAAGTTCCACTAGATGGAATTGTGTTAGAAGGAAGAACAGCATTAGATACCAAAGCATTAACCGGAGAATCTCTTCCAAGAGAAATACGGAGAAGGAGAAGAAGTATTAAGTGGTTGTATTAATGTAAATGGAACCATAAAAGTAAAAGTAACCAAAGAGTATGGAGAATCTACGGTAAGTAAAATTTTAGACTTGGTAGAAAATGCTAGTAGCAAAAAAGCAAAGTCTGAAAATTTTATTACTAAATTTGCAACTTACTACACCCCAGCAGTGGTTCTTGTTGCCATTATATTAGCTATTTTCCCACCACTTTTGTTAGAAGGAGCAACCTTTTCCGAATGGATTTACCGTGCACTTTCCTTTTTAGTAGTATCTTGTCCATGTGCACTTGTTATTTCTGTTCCGCTAAGCTTTTTTGGTGGAATAGGTGGAGCATCTAAAGTAGGCGTATTAGTAAAAGGAAGCAATTATTTAGAAGCACTGGCAAATACAGAAATTGCCATATTTGATAAAACAGGAACACTTACCAAAGGTGTTTTTGAAGTACAACAAGTAAATCCAGTAGGAATTTCCAAAGAAAGACTATTAGAAACAGTCGCTTATGCAGAATATTATTCCAACCATCCTATTGCACAATCTGTAAAAAGAGCCTATGGAAAAGAAATTCAGGAAAATAAAATAATACAAACACAAGAGCTATCGGGGTTAGGAATAGAAGCAAAAATAGAAGAGGAAATTGTTTTAGTAGGAAATGATAAATTACTAAAGGAAAAGCAAATTGCTTATGAGCCATGCAAAGAAATAGGTACCGTGTTGTATGTAGCAATAAATGGAATGTATGCAGGTTACATTCTCATTGCAGATACCATAAAAGAAGATGCCCAAAGTACTATTTTAGAATTAAAGAAAAACCACATCAAACAAGTAGTAATGCTTACCGGCGACAAAAAGGAAGTAGGCGAAAAAGTGGCAAAAGAAATAGGTGTAGATGCAGTATATAGTGAGCTGTTACCATCCGATAAAGTAGAAAAGGTAGAAGAATTACTACATAAAAAATCTGCAAAAGGAAAGGTGGCTTTTGTAGGAGATGGTATTAACGATGCACCAGTATTAGCTTTAGCAGACATAGGAATTGCCATGGGAGGACTAGGCGCAGACAGCGCTATAGAAGCAGCCGATGTGGTACTCATGACAGATGAGCTATCTAAAATTTTACAAGCTATTCAAATAGCAAAAAAGACGATGTGTATTGTAAAAGAAAACATTGTATTTGCCATTGCTGTAAAAATAGGAGTACTTATCTTAACCGCATTTGGACTTTCTACCATGTGGCAAGCCGTATTTGCAGATGTTGGAGTTTCGGTTATAGCTATTTTAAACGCACTAAGAGCATTACATGTAAGAAAAGGATAGCTTTACAATACTATAACTTAGGGTGTATAATGCGAAAAAGAAGGAAGGGAAAGTATGAAAAAAATTATATTATCCATTGACGGAATGACCTGTAGTGCCTGTTCTAATGGGCTAGAAAAATATTTAAATAAGCAACAGGGAATTAAACAAGCATCGGTAAATTTAGTAATGGCAAATGCTAGTATAGAATATGACGAAAAGTTATTGACCATAGATAATTTAAACGAATTTGTAAAAAAGGCTGGATTTAAGAGCTTAGGAGAGTTTAAAGAAATAAAAATAGAAAAGCAAGGGAAAAGACAGAAAACGGTGTTTATTCTTTACACCGTTCTTGCTATTTTACTAATGTATCTTGCTATGGGACATATGATACAATTACCTACTTTACCAATGATAGATATACACCAAAACCCTGCAGGTTATACTATAGTGCTATTTGTGTTTGCTATTCTATTTTTAATATATGGATGGGATATTTTAAAAAATGGGTATAAAAATTTAATTCACTTAACACCTAATATGGATACCTTGGTAGGAATTGGTGTATTAAGTAGCTTTTTTTATAGCATTTATAGCATGGTTTTAGTGTTGCAAGGAAATAGCGATGCCACCCATCATTTATATTTTGAATCTGTGGCAATGGTACTCTATTTTGTAAAATTAGGTAGATACTTAGATGGAATGAGCAAAGATAAAACTAAAGAAGCTATTCAGCAATTAGTAAAAATTACGCCAGAGTCTGCCACTATTCTAAAAGAAGGAAAAGAAGTAAGAGTTACCATAGACGAAGTAAAAAAAGGAGATATTGTTATTAGTAAACCAGGAGAAAGAATATCCGTAGATGGTACAATTACAGAAGGAAAAGCACATTTAGACGAATCTTTTATTACAGGAGAAAGTAAGCCGGTAGCCAAAACAGTAGGAGAAAAAGTAATTGCTGGTAGTATGAATTATGATGGATATTTACAGTACAAGGCAGAAAAAATAGGGAAAGAATCTACCATTTCCGAAATTGTAAAACTAGTAGTAGAAGCAAGTAACACCAAAGCACCTATTGCTAAAATAGCAGATACGGTTTCTGGCTACTTTGTACCGGTAGTTATTTTACTTGCGATTCTTACCTTTTTAGTATATCTTATCCTAGGCTACAATTTTGCGGATAGCTTAATTGTATTTGTTACTATTTTAGTAGTAGCATGTCCATGTAGCTTGGGACTTGCAACACCTCTTGCCATGGTAGTAGCAGAAGGACTTTGCGCAGGAAAAGGTATTTTGGTAAAGAAAAGCGAGATATTAGAAAATGCACAAAAAATAGATACGGTTGTACTAGATAAAACAGGAACACTCACTTATGGAACTTTAAAAATAGCCAAAATCTACAACAAAAGTGGTTTAGCAGAAGAAGAACTAATGAGGCTAGTAGGAAGTATAGAAAGTAAATCTACCCACCCAATAGGAAAGGCATTTACCGATTACTTAGAAGAAAAGAAGATACCAGTGTTACCAGTAGAGGAGTTTGAAAACAGAAGCGGTTATGGTATTACAGGTAACGTACAAGGACAAACGCTTTTGGTAGGAAATTCCAAGATGCTACAAGAAGCACAAATACAAAATAGTTTTGAACAAGAAGAAAAAGAATTGGCTAAGGAAGGAAATAGCATTGTATATGTAGCAATAAATGGTAAAGTAGTAGCTTTAATAGGGGTAAACGATATTATAAGAGAAAACGCAAAAGAAGTAATACAAAATTTAAAAAAGAATAACATAGATACCATTATGCTAACAGGAGATAACCAAGATACGGCAAATAAAATAGCATCCTCTATTGGAATTACGAAAGTAATAGCAGGAGTATTACCTTCACAAAAAACACAAACCATTAAAAATTTAAAAGAACAAAAAAAATACGTTATGATGTGCGGAGACGGTATTAACGATAGCCCAGCACTAGCCACAGCAGATATTGGAGTAAGCGTAAAAAGTGGAACCGATATCGCCATGGACTCCTCAGATGTAATATTAACCCAAAATAATCTAGAAAGTATACTAGATTTAATTACAATAAGTAAAAAAACAATTCGCATTATTAAACAAAACCTATTTTGGGCATTTTTCTACAATGTCCTCATGATACCAATAGCTATGGGAATCTTACGCCCAATTGGCATAACCATAAACCCAATGCTAGCAAGCCTAGCCATGGTAATAAGCAGTATTACGGTAATATTAAATACTTTGCGTTTGAAAAGATAACTACTTTAAACATGAGAGGTACAAAACACATTGTGCATGCAAGAAACATAAAAAATACTTGACAGAAAGTTAGCAAAAAGGATAAAATAAGACAAAGGAGAATCTAAAAGTGATAGCTTATAAAATGTAACAGAGGAGGAAAAGCTGATGGCTGTAGAGAGAGAGAGAGAGAGAGAGCATTAGTTTAACAAATAATAATAAGGTACCACAAAATGGTTGCGGACATTTTATATATAAAGATGGGCTACGTAAGGTAGGCTGTCTTTTTGTCGTTTGTAACACAAGTTAAGTTATAGTATTTGCTATTACATAATAAACATAAGAAAGGACGAAGAAAATGAAAGGAACCAAAAGAAATAATAACGGGATAACTTTAATAGCACTAGTGATAACAATAATTGTTTTAATCATTTTAGCTGGTGTAACAATAGGTGCAGTAATGGGAGAGAATGGAATTATTGAAAATGCAAAGAAAGCAAAACAGAATATGATAAATGCATCAGGGGAAGAAAATAAGCAGTTACAAAATTTAACAAATGAAATGAATGAATTACTAGAAGGAGAAAACGGGGAAAACGGAGGAAATGAAGGAGAAACACCAGAGGGAACAATAGACTTTGGCGATGTAACTTGGAACAATGGACAAGCAGAGGTAAGTATTATAACAGACAACACAAAAGACTTGTTACAATATCAGGTAAATGGTACCGAAGATGGCTCCTGGAAGGAATTAAAAAGTGGTGATAAAGTTACAAACTTATATCATAATGATGAAGTAAATGCAAGATTATGGAATGGTAACAGTAGTGAGATAAAAAAGAAAAAAATAGAAGATACCAATGTACCAGAAGTACAAATATCTGTTACCAATGTAACAACAAATAGCATTTCTGTAAGTGTAGTTGCCAGTGATAAAGAAAGTGGATTATCGGATACAGATACATATGCTTACTATAAAAATGGAGCATTTGTTACAGCATCTACTAACAATTCATATGTTTATAATAATTTAAGTGAATCCACACCGTATACATTAGAAGTAAAAGTACAAGATAAAGCAGGAAACGAAGGGAAAGCAGATATATCTCAAAGGACAAACAGTACACCGACAATAGATAACACAGTAAAAGAAGGAGACTATGTATATTATACCGATTCAACCGGAACAGAACAAAAATGTATTGTATTATATGGCCCAAGTAGTCAATATGGAATACAAATAATAACAGAAACTGCATTAGGTAGATTTGCCTTAGGAAGTAATGATTTTAATGTTAGTATAAATGAATATAATGATGCAATTATGATGTTAAATAATGAAGCGGAAACTTATAGAAATAAAAGCAACGGAATTGCAAGTAAGGCAAGATGCGTGGGAAGTGTGCCAAACAACCCAAATTCAGAATCTGGATACTATAGTGATCCGGGAAATTGGGTATCAGGAAGAGGAAAATTTAAAGATATAGACTACAATTATAATACAGATTACAATCAAATGCAACGATTAGGAATAGTAGATGGTGTACCAAAGTATTGGTTAGCTTCACGTTATTTATATAAAAATGGTGGTGATCATACTTTTGGAATTCGTGTTGTAAACTTTAGTGGAAGTGCATCAGAAGAATGTGAATTAGTTCAAATAAACTCAAATGGAGGTATAAAAAGTCAGGGATATTTAAATAATTGTATTAGACCAGTTTTTACATTAAATAGAGGATTAAAAATTGTAGGAGGAAACGGAAGCTCAAGTAGTCCATATAAATTGAGTAGATAGAAAGTTTGGTTTAAGTATAAAAAACTTGATGAAAAGAATATAGAAAGAATGATGTTCTAAAGGTTACATCATTCTTTTTTAGAAATGTAGTTATAGAATACACAATAGAAATGATTTTGTAAGGAAAATAATAGGTATTTCAAATTTGTAAAAAGGAGATAAAATATCCTATTACTTCCTTTTACAAATGAAACCAGAAGAATATTCTTGTATTTGAATAAATTTTAAGATTAAGGTATAATGAATAGGGTGATTTTATGAAAAACATATTTACTAAATTAAGTAAATATATATTAGTTTATGTAATGCTATATTTTTTAGTATTTATAATAACTAAAAATATACTAAATGCCATGAATATGGACTTCTTAAAATGGGTTTATGTAACATCATATAGTATTTTGTCTATTGGAATTATTCTAAGTTGTTTACAAATTATAATAAAAGTAAAAAATAAAATAGTAAAAGTAATAGTAATAGCAGTGGAAATATTTTTATTAATGATATGGGGACCTATATGGATATTTAAAATTTGCTTATTACACGATAAGTATGAATATATAATAAATACAGAAAATAAGAAAATTGTTGCCGAAGTAATTAATTTTGACCAAACCAATATTAATTATTATGAGTATATAAATTGTTTCGTGAAGGGAACAGAAATAATAAATAGTGAATATTCCCCAGAAGGAGGTTCCAATCCCTTTGAAGTAAATTCAGATTAAAAAATGGTAGCATAAAAATAATCCTTAGAAAAAAGGCAAGAACAAAATTCTTGCCTTTTTTACGTGACAAAACAGGTATTATATTGTATTAAGTATAGGGGGTGCAAAAATGATTCAAGAACATATTTGTAAAAAAGAAGATTCAGAATTATATAGTGAATTTTTACTAGGAAACAAAGAATCTTTTAATATATTAATGATAAAACATAGGAAAGCATTGACTAAATTTATTATGTATTATACAAAAAATACAGAGATGGCAGAAGATATAGCACAGGATAGCTTTTTATATATGTTAGTTCATAAAAAAGAATACGATTTTAAGTATTCTTTTAAAACATATTTATATACAATAGCAAAATCGAGAACATTAAACTACCTAAAAAAAGAAAATAGAAATGTTCCATTACACGATGAAGAAATAGAAAATTTTGAATCAGAACTAAATGTAGAAGACGAATTAATAAATAAAGAAAATAGAGATAAAGTAAAGACGGTTATTAAAAAGCTAAAAAAAGATTATCAAGTGATTATTTATTTATACTACTTTCAAAATTTTAAATATAAAGAAATAAGTGAAATCTTAAATATTAGTATGTCCAAAACTAAAATGTCGCTGAAAAGAGCAAAAAAGATAATGGAAAAAAATTTAAAGGAGGGGGAAAAAGATGATGACAGATAATGAGTTTACGAATGGAGTATGGGAAAAATACAACAACTATGTAAACACAAAGTATAAAGATAAATTTTTTATAGAAAATCAGTATAAGAAAATAAAATTCCACAGAAAATTAAGTTTGGCTCTTAATTTTATTATTGTTATGATTGCCTGTGTGGGTGTTACTTATGCGGGAGTGGTAACCTACAAATTTATTCAAAAAAGTACCTATACGGATTTTGAAAAAAATAGAGGATATGATTATAATCAGAATATGATACCTAATAATTCGATGTATTATAAGAAAATATATAGTTATGATGAATACTTAGAAGCTAAGAAGATATGGAACAACTTAGTGGAAATCCAACCAGATGATTTTCATGAATATTTCATAATGATAATAGCAGGAGAAAATTATGATACTATAAGTTTATATATTGACGATATTTATGTAGAAAATGAAGAACTAAATATTAAATTAAGGAAAACAGAAAAATGGGATAAAAATAATACTGTAATATCAACTAAAATATCCAAAGATCTGGATAGAGAAACAGTAAATCTTATTAATATACCAAATAAGGCTAATACGTTAGGTAAATATACAGACATAGAAAATATAACAATTGATTATACAATAGAAGATGCCAAAAGAGATAATTGTTTTGTTGTTGATAAAAATAAGATAGTATCAGATGATCCAGAACAGTTAGATAAATTCATTCATAACTGTGAGAATAGTATAGAAGATTGTATTAGAATATATGCAAAGGAACCAGATGGAATTTTAATTGAAGATTTGGAATATAAAAACTCTAGAATTAATATGACTACAAAATCAATTAAATTCGATTCAGGAGAGAGCAAAACATATTATAGAACAGGTAATAAAATAAGATGTGCTGAAGATAATAAATTATCAAGCAGATACTATTCCTTAAAAGACGAAATAGGAAATGGTGCAATATTTTGTATTGTACATTTTTAACTTTTTTAACTTTTATTGTAGATTATTAAAAACTAGGTATAATAAATATAATGAACTTGTTTCATTACAAAGTAAATTATTATACGTAATTGTATAATGATTTAAAAAATGCATAGAGAAGATACATAAAGGAGGTAACATTATGAAAATATTCTCAAATGTACGATGGCGGTTTATCACACTTTGCCTAACAGTTACAACCCTGTTTACGGCCATTATGGGAGTACCAGCTTATGCAATAGATTTTTCGGAAACTTTCTATGGTGGCCAAGAAATTGCTGGAGAAGACTTAAGTGTATATTCTTCGCCTCAATGGACTAACAAAATTGGAACAATATACAAATTTGAGGGTTATACCGTCCTACTTCAGGAAGGTCCATCTGGATATTTATGGGTTGAATACAGTACTCCAAGTGGTGCAAAACGTGGATATGTAAAGATTCCCCAGGATGAACTTCCAGGTAGAAGTGATGGTGTTGCAAAAGTAACTACCAATTCGACTGTATATTATGGCAGAACCGACCAGGTTGGAAAATATGGAACATATCAACAAACTGGAACAGTTTACGCGGGAGAGGTTGTAGCATTACTTGCCAAAAATGATAATTGGGCATATGTTGAATACAATACAACTTCCGGTAGAAAAAGAGGATATATGCTATATTCCAACTTGCATGTTTATAATAGACCGGGATATTTACCGGACTTTTATAACTATGATAATGAGG
Source organism: uncultured Clostridiaceae bacterium (assembly GCA_930990125.1). Lineage (GTDB taxonomy): Bacteria > Bacillota > Clostridia > TANB77 > CAG-508 > CAKNOI01. The sequence goes on from CAKNOI010000019.1 coordinate 12,514, forward strand.
GATGGAGCGAGTATATATCGGGTAGAAGATATGTTTATTCAGGTCCTACAAGCTTATATACACAAGTTTAAATTTGTTGATTAAATTATGTATTTCCAAGAAATCAGTAGAAATACAACATATTTTTATTTCGCATTTTATATTAGAAGCAATAGAATTAATAATTTTTTCACAATTAAAAATATTTTTTTCATATAATAATGTATTTAACATAATCTACCTCCTCTATATTAGTAGATACAATTAAATGGTAAATTTTGTCACAAATTATAAAAATTGTAAATGATACTGTAGAAAAAAATAAACTTTAAAAATAAAAAGTATTATTACTTCTTTTTGATCTTTTGCAATAGTTAGTCAGGTAGCTTGTTTTTTGTTTCTTAGTATGTCATAATACTGCTTGTAAAAGTATAGAAGAAAGGGGAAGGTTATGATTACTGTAGAACATGTAACAAAGGAATTTGTTAGGAATAAGAGTAAAAAAGAAAAAGAAGTTTTTTTAGCAGATAGTGACATTACTTTTAAGGCAATGGATGGAGAAATAATTGGAATATTAGGTCCAAATGGAGCTGGAAAAACAACGCTACTTAGAATGATAGCAGGAATATTAGAACCAACAGAAGGAAAAATAAGTTTTGATGGAAAGAATTATAAAGAAAATGAGATTGAAATTAAGCAAAAAATAGCGTATTTATCTGGAAACACAAAAATTTATGATACCTTATCTACTTATGAATTATTAAAAATGTGTTGTGCTATCTATGGAGTGGATAAAGAAAATACGGAAAAAAGAATAAAAGAAATTACAAAAGTCTTAGGTATGGAGCAATTTTTATATAATAAAATTGCTAATTTATCAACAGGGCAAACGCAAAAAGTAAACTTGGCAAGATGTTTAGTACATAATCCAAAATATTATATTTTAGATGAAGCAACAACCGGGTTAGATATTATATCTAGTCAAATTATATTAAACTTTATGAAAGAAGAAAGAGAAAAAGGAAAGACAATACTATATTCTACGCATTATATGGAAGAAGCAGAAAATATATGTAATAGAGTCATTATGATAAATAAAGGTAAAATTATCAAAACAGGTACACCAGAAGAAATAAAACAAGATACCAATACTACAAATTTAAGAGATGCATTTTTTGCATTAATTGGAGGTGTTTCTGTTGAAGAATAATTTATGGAATATATTAAAAAAAGAATTAAGAGAATTATTTAGAGATAAAAAATCATTAGCAATGATGCTTGTAATTCCAGTACTGATACCACTTTTAATCATTGGAATGTCCGCCTTGTTTGAATCACAAGTAAGTAAAGAGGTAAGTGAATATAATAAAATAGGGTTTGCGTATGAAATGACAGAAGAGGAAAAAAACATTGCAGAAAAAATGGGTATAGAAATAATAAGTGGTAAGGAAGAAGAGCTAAAACAAAAATATGAAAATGGCGAGATTAATCTTTATATTACAAAACAAGATAATAATTATAAAATAAATACAGATGGTTCTGATAACAGTACCTTTGCAAGTAATTTAATGGAAACCTATTTTAATACATATAAACAATACTTACAGCAAAGTTTTTTACAAGAAAATAATATTAATCCAGACAAAGTATTAGATATTATTACAGTAGAAGAAAATGTTTTAGAACAAGATAATTATTTTGCAAATTATATTAAAAACTATGCCTTTTTGTTTATTATGATGGCAATAACAGTATCAGCAACCTATCCAGCAACCGATACCACTGCAGGAGAACGAGAAAGAGGAACATTGGAAACATTACTTACCTTCCCAATAAAAAGCAGAGATATTATTGTAGGAAAGTTTTTAGGAGTTACGGTATCCTCTATTATTACAGGAATACTAAGCTTAGTTTTAGCAATACTATCACTAATGCTTACGAAAAACATGTTTTCTATTTATGAAGGAATGGATGTAATGTATTCACCACTTACTATAGTGTTTGCAGTAATTGTAATAATAGCATACTCTTTCTTTATCAGTGGGTTGTGTATTGCAATTGCAAGTACTTCTAAAACATTTAAAGAGGCACAAAGTGCATTAACCCCTCTAACATTTATATCCTTTTTCCCAGGTATGATAGCATTTATGATGGGAATTACAACAACACCAATACTTTCCTTAGTTCCATTTTTAAACTTTACATTGCTATTTACAGATATCAACAATGGAACAATAAACGTAGTAAATATTGGATTAATGGCAATATCTACCATCCTTTATATTAGTTTAGTACTGGTACATATTATCAAGCAATATAAATCAGAAAAAGTTTTATTTACAAAATAAGATAATAAAAAGAGAATCCTTTTAAATGGTGATTCTCTTTTTTCATAAAATATTGACATCTTCTTAAAAGTGGTATATGACGAATGAAAATGAAACTTTTTGGGAAAAAGAAGGCACTATATAGTGAAAGGGGATAAAAATGAGTACTCAATTATCAATAGAAAATTTTGAAGAAATATATCATGCTACCTATCATCGCACATTAAGATACATTGTATGTAAATGCTCTAATATAGAAGATGCAAATGACATATTACAAGAAACCTATGTAGAATTATATAAAATTTTGCAAAGAAGAAAAACGGTGGTGCTAGAAAATTATCCAAACTACATAATAGGAATAGCAAAAAAGAAATTGCAAAAGCATTATGGCTTGCTATATACCTTAAAAAATATGTCTGTATTTTTAAATAGGGATGCAGAGGAATATGCATTAGACCTTCCTTCTACAATAGACATAGAAACAGATACTATTACAAAACTAAATGCAGAGGAGGTTTGGAAGTACATTAAACAAAAGAAAGTTATTGTCATAAAAGTATTTTATTTATACTACTATTCCGATAGGAAACTATCGCAAATTGCAAAGGAACTTGGCATTAGCGAATCAAAGGTAAAAAATATTTTATATAGAACAATAAAAGAAATACAAGAAAAATGGAAGAAAGAAGGTGATAGCGATGCCTAATACATTAAAACAAGAAATGGAAAAAGAGTTTGATAAAGAGAAAAACTATGATGCCATTTTAGCAAAAACAAAGGCAAAAACAATGAAAAAAGCTTTTCGTATCCGCTATGTTAGTATTCCCATTTGTGCTATTGTAATTGCTATTTTGGGTATACAAGCAACCAATATGTTAAAACCACAAGATGCTATTATGCAAGAAACTAGTAAATGGCAAGAAAAAGAAGTATACGTAAATAGCATGACAGAATCAGATATAGCTATTGTACCAAGGTGGGAAGATTTAACAATATGTGAGCAATTTCCTACAGTAGCTTATCATAACAAAAATTACAATTGCAAAAATGGAAAAGTTCCTGCCCAAGATATTGGAGATAACCTGGGAAGTGCAACCCTTACAGGTTATGACACCTATACAAAAAAAGCATACACCCAAAATGCTACCCTATATGCTATTAACACTTTATCACAAGAATGTGCCATTGCCGTACAATTTGAGGGAACTACAGAGTATTATGCCTATAGTAATACCTTTTATAGCCCAGAAACATTAGGGGCTTTTATAAAAGACTTAAATTTAAAAGAAATTATCTCTTTTGGCTCTGTTTGGTATGAGGACTCCTATACCAATAAAGAAGGCAATTTCTACTATGACACAATAGAGTTTCCTAATGTAGAGGACGAAACAATATGGAATATGCTATTTTCGGATACTTCTTTAAAAAACATATATCATGACACTCTGGTATATCACAAAATCATGACAATAAGTGTGGACATTCCTATATTAGGCTATAAAAACATTGGCTGTAGTGTAACAGAAGAGGGATACTTAGTAACCAATATTTTAGATACAGGAAAAGCATTTGAAATTGGAAAGGAAAAAGTGCAAGAATTTGTAAACTATATTTTGGATAACTATGAAGGATACAAAATTATTTACGTAGATGCAAATGAAAACCGCTCAGATAATACAAGCATATCAGGAGAGGGGGATAACATAGTAGAAGAGCAAATTGTAACAGTAGAAAATACGATGACAGATAATGTAATATCCCATTCTATAGGAGAATAGAAAGGAGAGTGATTGGTTATGAAAAACAAGAAAAGAATAGGAATCTTAGTAGGAATAGTACTTTGTATTGGAATTGGTTTTGGTATTGGTTTATGGATAGGAAGGCAAAACGTAGTAAATAACGACTTGGCATTTAGTAGAATATATGGACAAACCTTTTATGCAACAATAGAAAGTGTCAAACAATATAACGATGGCAGATTTCATATCAATGTAAAGGGACTAGAAGTAAACGACATTAATTACAGAGGAAACTTTACCTTCGCCGTAACAGACACAATAGAAATGACATGGCGAGGAGAAAAAATAGACATTTCCGATTTACAAGAAGGAGATAGAATATCCATTACCTTTACAGACGAAATCCTAAATGATATTAGCCCAACTCCATTAAACGAAGTAGTAAAAGTACAGTTACTAAACGAGAAAAGATAATACATCCTATTTGCAATAAATAAATATCAATTTTTCCCATACTAAACTATAAAAATAAAAAGTCGATAAAAGAATGATTCGAATAATGTATAATAATTGACAATATATGGTAGAATGTGATAATTTAATATTAGTAGATAAATTATAAAAAGGGGAAAGAAAATGTTTTCTAAAAAAATACTAATAATGGTAGTAGGATTTATCATAATAATAGCAATAATAGGGATATTTTTTTCAAATGATATAGGAAAAAAGTTAGATATGACGAATAATACACAGGCAAATACAAATACTGTTTTTGAACATAGTTTTATCTTGGGAAGATGAAGAACAAAAAGGAGTACAAGAAACATCACTTGCATTTTGCAAGATAGCAATTTAGGCTATCTTGTTTTTTGTATTAAGTTATGCTATAATTTCTTAGAACGGTGCTAGTTTGTGTTATTTTGTGTTGTTTTGTCAGAAAATTCAAAATAGGTGAGTCAAATTCGTGTAATTGCACAAAATGACATTTATGTAGACTAAAAATCATCATAAAAATTTATAAAATTAGGAGAAAACAAATGTTTAAATTACATTCAGAATATGAGCCAACTGGAGATCAACCAGTTGCCATAAAACAATTAAGCGATGGGATTAAACAAGGTAAGAAATATCAGACGCTTCTAGGAGTTACAGGTTCTGGAAAAACTTTTACAATGGCTAACATAATTGAGCAAGTACAGAAGCCAACATTGGTGCTTGCACACAACAAAACACTTGCTGGACAGCTCTATTCAGAGTTCAAAGAATTCTTTCCAGAGAACAACGTGGAGTATTTTGTAAGTTATTACGATTATTACCAGCCAGAAGCATACATAGCCCAGTCTGATACCTATATAGAAAAAGATGCTTCTATTAATGATGAAATTGACAAATTACGACATTCTGCAACAGCTGCATTATTTGAAACAAGGGATGTTATTATTGTTGCTTCTGTTTCTTGTATTTATGGTCTTGGTGACCCAATTGATTATGAACATATGATTATTTCCCTAAGACCAGGCATGAAAAAGTCTCGTGATGAAATTTTGCGAAAACTTATTAGCATGCAGTATGTACGAAACGAAATAGATTTTAAAAGAGGTGTATTTCGTGCCAAAGGAGATATTGTAGAAATTTATCCTTCTGATGAAAACGAAAAAGCAATACGTATAGAGTTTTGGGGAGACGAGATAGATAAAATAACAGAAATAAACCCACTAACAGGTAAACCTATTGCGGTACGTAACCATGTAATGATTTTCCCAAATTCTCACTATGTTACGACATCCGATAAGATGGAAAGAGCGCTTGTTACCATTGAAGAAGAAATGAAGGAAAGAGTGGAATATTTCAAATCACAAGGAAAATTAATTGAGGCACAGAGAATTGAAGAAAGAACCAATTTTGACATGGAAATGATGCGAGAAACTGGTTTTTGCCAGGGAATAGAAAACTATTCCAGACATATTAGTGGAAGAGAAGCAGGAAGCCCGCCATATACTTTATTTGACTATTTCCCAAAAGATTTTTTGTTACTCATCGATGAATCTCATGCAACTATACCACAAGTAAGGGCGATGTATAATGGAGACCGCGCTAGAAAAGAGTCTTTAGTAAAATATGGCTTTCGTCTTCCTTCTGCCTTTGATAATAGACCTCTTACTTTTCCTGAGTTTGAAGAAAGAATTCATCAAGTTATTTTTGTTAGTGCTACACCAGCAGAATATGAGAAAGAACATTCTAAAGAAAATGTAGTAGAGCAAATTATCAGACCGACAGGACTATTGGATCCAAAAATAGAAGTAAAACCAGTAACCAACCAAGTAGATGATTTGATAGAACAAATTCACGAAGTAACGAAAAAAAGACAAAGGGTATTAGTTACTACGTTGACTAAAAAAATGGCAGAAGATTTAACCAGTTACTTAGCAGGAATTGATCTTAAAGTACGTTATATGCACTCCGATATTAAAGCATTAGAAAGAATGGAAATTATTCGTGATTTACGTATGGGAGAATTTGATGTACTAGTAGGTATTAACTTATTGCGAGAAGGATTAGATATTCCAGAGGTAGCATTAGTTGCTATCTTAGATGCTGATAAAGAAGGATTTTTACGTTCTGAAAGGTCTTTAATACAAACCATAGGTCGTGCTGCAAGAAATACAGAAGGAAGAGTTATTATGTATGCAGATGAGCTAACAGACTCTATGGAAAAAGCAATTCGCGAAACCAATAGAAGAAGAGAAATACAACAAGAGTACAACAAAGAGCATGGAATTACGCCAAAAACAATTCAAAAGTCTGTGCGTGATACTATTAAGGCAAGTTATATAGAAGATATTAGTAAAGAATATGAAGTAAAAGAAGATGAAGACGTAAAAGATATTATTAATAAATTAACCGACGAAATGCTAAAACACGCCAGCAACATGGAATTTGAAAAAGCAGCAGAGTTAAGGGATAAAATTAAAGAATTAGAAGGACTAATGTAAAAGACCTTCATAAAATGTTAAGGAAAGATTAAGGATTCTTTCCTTCTTTTTTTGCTATGAGACTGGTATAATAAGAAAAACGAAAATAAATAAAGGAGGAAAAAAAGTGAGTGAAGTCATTTTAAAATGTACCAATCTCCACAAAAAGTTTGGCAAAAAAGAGATTTTAAAAGGAGTATCGGTAGAAGTAGAAGCGGGAGATATTTTAGGATTTATCGGACCCAATGGCGCGGGAAAAACGACGACCATTAAATTAATTTTAGGGTTGCAAGGTATTACTAGTGGAAGTGTATCCATTAATGGATATGATATTCAAAAAGATTTTACAAAGGCGATTGCAAAAGTAGGGGCTATTGTAGAAAATCCGGATTTATATATGTATTTATCTGGATACGAGAACCTAAAACTTGTTCGTAATTTATACCCTAATATAGACAATAATAGAATCCAAGAAGTAGTAAAACTAGTAGGATTAGAAAACAGAATACACGATAAAGTATCCAAATATTCTTTAGGAATGAGACAACGATTAGGAGTAGCACAAGCAATTTTGCACAAACCAAATTTGCTTATTTTGGATGAACCAACCAATGGATTAGACCCAGAAGGAATTAAAGAAATGCGAGAGCTTCTAAAAAGACTTGCAAGTAAAGAAAATATGGCAGTATTTATTTCTAGCCATAACTTAGCAGAGCTAGAAAGTTTTTGTAACAAAGTATGTATTATTAAAAATGGTGTGGTAGTAGAAACCAATAATTTATTAGATATGAAGCAAGAACTTGTTGCTAATAAATATTTAATAGAGGTAGACTTAGCAGAAAGAGCAATACAAATTTTAGGAAAGTATAAGGCTGGTATTGTAGAAAAAAATTGTATAGAAATTGTAATAGAAAAAGAGCAGATACCAGAACTTATTAAAGAAATGGTGCTACAAAATATTAAAATATATAGTGTAAAACAAGAAGAAGTATCCCTAGAAGATGCCTTCTTAAAAAAGACAGGGGGTAATATCATTGATTAATTTAATCCGAAACGAATTAACAAAAATAGGAAAGAAAAAAAGCATTTATATTGTCATACTTCTTACGATTGGTTATATGGTGTTTAGCAACTTTATGTATTATAAAAATTCAGAATATTCTTATTCCTATTACTCTGATGGCTATGTATCCTATTTAGAAGAAGAACTTGCTAAACTAGACCCAAGCAAAGAAAGCGATGTAACCATGTATTTGGACCTAAAAACACAGCTTGAAATAGCAAAATTAAGTGAGCAATATGAGGAAGGTTCTTGGCAAGCCAATGTTATTCAAAATAATGCAGTAGAGTATATTGGAGAATTGGTACGTTATGAAACGTTAGGAATAACACAAGACCAAGAATATCAAGAAGTAAAGCAAAATTATGAAGAATTTCTAGAAAAGTTACAAGAAGATGATTGGAAATATTTTGTAAACAAGGAATTAGATACGGTAGAAACGCAAATTGCAGAAATAGAAGAAAGTAAAAATAAAACGGTAGATAAATCTTTATTACAACAATACGAGTCTACTTTGCAAGATTTAACATTACAAGAAAAGATATTACAGTGGAGACTAGAAAAAAATATTAGTTATGCTAATAGTGAAGAAAATAACAGATTAAACCAATATGCTACTTATGCTAGACAAGTAAATGAGCAAGCACAAATAGAAGGTAAAAACCATACCCAACAAAAAGAGTACCAAGAACTAGTAGCAAATATGAAACTATGTGAATATGATATTATTCATAATACCAATACACAGTCTACAGACAATGCCAAAGGACAGTTAGCCTATGTATTTTCTAATTATGAAGTATTTTTACTTATTTTTGTGATTATGGTAGCAGGTGTCATGATAAGTGAAGAATTTAACAAAGGAACCATTAAACTACTTTTGGTAAAACCATATAGCAGAACAAAAATTTTACTTGCAAAACTAATTACTTGTTTTATTATTTTAGTGCTAGCAAGTATTGTACTTATTGCTTTACAAGGAATAATAGGAGGAGTTATTTGGGGATGGGATAGTTATGCAGATCCTGTAACCGTATATGATTTTAACATAAATCAAGTAAAAGAAATTTCTATTATACCGTACGTATTTACTATTTTACTAGCAAGAATGCCAATGTATATATTACTAATTACACTAAGTATGGCAATTAGTACCATTGTTCTAAACACCGCATTAGCTGTTATATTACCATTTTTAGGCTACTTTGCAGGTACCATATTAAATCAGTTATCCCTAATATACAATTTACAGTTTATGAAATTCTTTGTCCCACTAAACTGGAATCTAGAAACTTACCTTTACGGAGGCTTAGGAGAAATGCAAGGAATGTCTATGGTATTTTCTATTGTAATTTGTTTACTATACTTCTTGCTTATGACAGTGGTAATGACTATTGTCTTTAAAAAGAAAAATATAAAAAATATTTAAAAGAAAAAATATCCTGTTTTGTAAAAAATGGGATATTTTTTTGCTCTTAAATACAATAAATCATTTAAAAATAAAAAACTTCCTAAAAAAGCAAAACTTAACAAAATAAATACGTTTAAATTTGCCATACTAATTAACAAGAAGGAGGCAAAAAAAATGAAAAAAATAATTAGCATAGTATGTATTTTAGCAATTTCTGCTTTGTTTGCGTTTTCTGCAAGTGTTTATGCACAAGCTTTAGGAAGTATTAATGTAACTGTAGATAAAGAAACAGTGCATCCGGGAGAAGAAATAAAGCTTACCATAGATTTTGGTCAAGATTTAGGAGCATATACTGTAAATATTGCGTATGATAACCAATTATTAGAATATGTATCTGCAGAAGGAGGAACGGAAAACGATAATGGAACTAGGGTAAAAGTATATTACTACGATGATACAGTAGGAAGTAAACCAAGAAGAAATATGTCTATAACTTTTAGAGCAAAAGAAGGACTTACTACTTCGAATCCGACCGAATTTAGCATAACTATGGAAGGACTAGGTAGTCCAGATGGTTTAATAAATTATGATGATGTAACAACACCTATTATAAAAGATGTTACCGTAGAGCCTGTGTATGAAAACTACGCTATTACACTAAACTATACAGGAGACATTATCAAAGAACAGGAAAAAGATATGCGACTTGTTATTTCTTCTGCAATGGGAAAAAATTACGAGCATACCAGAATTTTGGGAGAAGTGACAACAACTACTGGTGGAAATGCGAAACTTCTTGCAACAGATAGCCAAAACTTAGAACATGATATTTTACAAAGTGGTTTTGGAGAAGCACAAGGTGATCCTATTGGAGGAAAAGATGTAAATAAAGTATTACAAGTAAGAGGGTTATTTAGTAAAGCTGGGGATTATACTATTACGTTACGATTAGTAGATAGAGACAATTCGGATGCAGAAATTGCAAAACAAACATTTACCATTTCCGTAAAAGAAGAAACAGAGGTAACCCCTCCGGAAGAAGAAAAGCCACCAGAGCAAATTCCACCAGAAGGGGAAAATCCAGAATCACCAGAGCCAGAGGTACCTGAAACACCTGCTATCGAGGAGGATAATCAAAATCCTACTGTACCAGAAGTGCCAAGTCCAGAGGTAGAAGATACACAGCCAGAGACCTTACCTAAAACAGGTGATACTGTTTATGTAGCGGTAGGTACAGTACTAGCTCTTTTGATGATAACGTATATGGCAATTACCAAAAAAATAAAAGGATAGGCTTAAAAGCCTTCCTTACATAACATTGAGGAGTAAACCATGCAAACGAGAAAAGAAAGAAGAAAACAAAAACAGGATAAGTGGAAACAAAAAATAGCAAATGGAATCTTGGTAGTAATGCTTGCTATTGGTATTTGGGTAATTTTAGGTATGTATCAAGAAAACACTATTTTTTTGCAAGAAGGAAAAATGCCAGTTCTTACTAACCAAGTAATACAGCAAGTAGAAAAAACACAATCCACGGGAAAATCTACAGAAAAGGTTTCTATTGCAGAAACGTATCAAGGGTTTACAGTAGCGGCAAAACTATTGATACCCAAATTAGAATTGGAAACCAATGTGCTACGAGAATATAGTGCAGAAGGAATGGAAGTGTGTGTGTCCAAATTTTGGGGAGTAGATGCTAACGAAGTGGGGAACTTTTGTATTGCTGGACATAATTACCAAAAAGAAAATAAATTTTATCGCTTAACAGAACTAGAAACAGGAGATGAATTATATTTGCTAGATAATAAAAATGGCAAGTATAGGTATATTGTTTCTGCTATTTATCAGGTAAAACCGGAAAATACGAGTCCTATTGACCAGGAAACGAACGGTAAAAGAATGGTTACCTTAATTACTTGTACCAAATATTCTAAAAACAGAATTATTGTACAAGCTCTAGAAGGGTAAGGAAAGGGGAAAGCAATGAAAACAAGTAAAAAGTATCTACTTTTGGTGGCAATTTTGGCTGTGGTTACTGTTGCTAGTATTTACTATGTAGCAGAAGCGGGAAGCAACATTGATAGTTTTCCAGAAAGTTATCAGCCATATTTAGAAGAATTGAAAAAAAAATATCCAAATTGGAATTTTGTTCCGCTTAATACGAATTTGGACTGGAATACCGTAATAGATGCAGAAAATAAATTTGGGAAAAATTTAGTACCTAAATCTTATTCTGATGCATGGAAAAATACGACTCCAGGAGAATACAACGTAGAAGTAGATGCGGGGTGGGTAGATTGCTCTAGAAGAGCCATAGAATATACAATGGACCCTAGGAACTTTTTAAATGAAGTTCGTATTTTTCAGTTTGAAGGTTTATCTTATGAAGAAAATACAAACAGTTTAGAAGGAATAGAAAAGATTTTGTATGGAACCGAATTTTATAACAGAATCGTGGAATATAAAACAACAGCGGGAAATACAGTAACTATGTCTAGCAAGTATTCTGACCTAATAGCAACAGCTGGCAAAGAATCTAAGGTAAGTAGTTATCATTTAGCATCTAGGATAAAACAAGAAGTAGGACCATTTTTGTCCCATAGCTCTATTAGTGGCATTGTGCCAGGTTTTGAAGGATATTATAATTTCTATAACATTGGAGCTACTAGCTCAGCAAAACCAATGGGAGCCATTAAAAATGGCCTGCAATATGCAAAAGATGGAAAAGGTGCAAGTAATGAGACGAAAACCAAATATCGTATTCCATGGAATACAAAAGAAAAGGCCATTACTGGTGGAGGGATTTTTATTGGTTCCAGTTATATTCATTTAGGACAAGATACCATTTATCTACAAAAATTCCATGTATATGATAAAAAAGGGGGAGAATTATTTTGGCACCAATATATGACAAATGTATTAGCACCCTATAGTGAATCCAAATTAATATATAACGGATATGTCAACACAGGTATTTTAAACAGTCACCTTACTTTCCTTATTCCAGTATATAACAATATGCCAGCAATACCAGTTTCTAGCCCTAACATTAAGGAAGATGATTTTACAGAAGATAATACAAAAGTATATGCAGATGTAACTAGTAAATTAAATATTAGAACAGGACCATCTACTTCTTACGAATTATTAACTACGGTAGATAGAAATGTAGTAATGACAAGAATTGCAAAAGGAAAGCAAGCAGGAGAATTATGGGATAAGGTACAATTACCGAATGGCATGATAGGGTATGCTTTCCAGAGCTATTTAAAAGAAGTGCCAGAAAAGCAAATAGAAAAAATAACAGTTTCCTTAGAAGACGACAGTAATACCATAGCAAAAGGAGAAACAAAAAAGTTAAATGTTACTATTTTACCAGAAGAGGCAAAAACGCATGAAGTAAAATATATATCCAGTGATTCTTCTGTGGCTACTGTAGATAGTAGTGGTAATGTTTTGGGAGTACAATCTGGTGAAGTTACTATAACTGTAAAAGCAAAAGAAAATAGTGTATCTGGTACAATAAAACTAAAGGTATATACAAAAGTTACAGGAATTACGGTAGCAACAAAAGAAATATATGTAACAGAAGGAAGCAACTATCTGTTACAGGCAAGCGTCTTACCAGAAGATGCAGATAATAAAGGAATAACCTATCTTTCTCAAAATCCAGAAATAGCAACCATAGATGAAAAAGGACAACTTACAGCAGTAAAACAAGGAACAACAAAAATAATCCTGACAACACAAGACCAAGCTAAAACAGCAGAGGTAACAGTTACAGTAGTAGCCCCATTGAAGCCAGAAGAAGTGATTTTTGATAATAGCTTGTTAGTAGAAAAAAATATTATTACAGGTTGGGATATTACTCAAATGAAAGTAGAAAACATTAAGCAAAAAATTACAACACCATATACCATAAAAGTTTATCATGCAAATGGAACGGAGTTAAAAGATACTGAGCAAGCAGGAACAGGTTCTGTTATCCAACTACTAGGTGAAAATGGGGAAATAAAAATGGAATACCAAATAGACTAACTATATGAATGTCAAGAGTTTTTAGAAAAAAATTTTTGACATTT
>CAKNOI010000020.1 GCA_930990125.1 uncultured Clostridiaceae bacterium
ACAATACTTGCGGGTTACCCTGCTGGTAAGATAGGTTGTTGCCAGTTCTTTTTTTTTGTAAATACTATATTACGAAAAGAAGTTATCAATTAGAATTTATATAGTTTTAATTGATAACTTCTTTTTTTGTAGATGTGTTTTTCATATCACAATAGGCAAACCACGTTTGTGGTTTTTCCATTTCCTATATTTATTATAATCTATTTATAAGTAAAAAGTCAATAAAAACGATAAAATTTTGTAGTAGTATAATACAAATCAGTGCGACAAATCACGATTTATTCTTTCTTTTGTGTTTCAATTTTTAACTCTATCTTTTTTAGAAAAAATATGTTACAATAAATATAATTTGTTTAAGATAAATAAAGGAGGAAATAAGGGAATAAATGAAATTAAAATATAATCAAGTATTAAATATTAAGAAAAATGAATTACCACAAATAACAAATGACGAAGTAACAAAACGATATGAAAGAGCTAAAGCAAGAATTTGCTACACAAATCCAGAAAATCAAACCGAAATTCAAAAATCATATTTACAAGACTTAGAAGAAGCCTTTACACTATTAAAAACACCAGAAAAAAGACAAAAATACTATAAAATCATTAGTATACAAGAACATCAACTATTAGGAATTGATAGTAAACGTTTATTAGAAATGTCAGATGCAGAAATAGAAGAAATTTATCAAAAAGCATTACATTTTTACGAGCAAAAAGAAGAAACTGGAGTTTCTAGTAAAGAGGATAAAGCATTGTTGAAGCATTGTAGAGAAGTTCTTTTGCCAGATGCTTTTGCAAGATTAAGTACAGAAGAAAAGAGGACGGAATATTTAGGTGGCTTTCATAAAGAGCAAATAGAAGAAGTAAAGAAAGCACCGGTACATCAATTACGTATGCAAACTAAAAGAGAAAAAGGAGACCCTATTTGGGAAGAACATGATGTAATAGGAAGAGAAATTAAACTATTTTTATTAGGTAGATTAGATTATAAAGAATTAAATTTAGAGAACTATATTAACCAATATTTATTAGAAAGAAACAGACTAAACTTTCAAGGAAAAAAAGTAGAAACAGAAAGTTTAAAATTTTTTACCAGCGAAATTATTGTTAGTAAATTAGAAGAACCACAATATAGACAATTAGTAGAACAGATGCTATCAAAGGAAAATATAGAAAAAATGAAAAAAAGAGCAGAAGCAGTGCAAGGGGAAGCAACGAAAGAAGGTATTTATTTAGGTAGTATAGAAGGAAAAGAACTTGTATTTGCAAAAGAACAATTTGCAGCTGTAATGAAAGCAAATTTAGGAAAAGAGTTGGAAAAAGAAAAACAAACCAAACAAAAAGGAGAAGTATAAATGGGAAAAGTAGTGTGGAAGCCAGGAACCTTTATATACCCAATACCAGCTGTAATGGTATCCTGTGGTACCATGGAACAATCAAATATTATTACAGTAGCATGGACAGGAATTATAAACACCAACCCTGCTATGTGCTATATTTCTGTAAAACCAACCAGACATTCCTATTCTATGATAAAAGAAACCGGAGAATTTGTTATTAATTTTACTACCAAAGAATTAGCTTTTGCTACCGATTGGTGTGGCGTAAAAAGTGGAAAAAATGTGGATAAGTTTAAAGAAATGCACTTAACCAAAGAAAAGGCAAGTTTCGTAAATTGTCCTATGATAAAACAAAGCCCTGTTTCCGTAGAATGTAAAGTAAAAGAAATAAAAGAACTAGGAAGCCACCATATGTTTTTAGCGGAAATACTTGCTATTCATGCAGAAGATGCCTATATTAATGAAAAAGGAGCTTTTGATATTTCAAAATGTGATTTAATTGCTTATTGCAATGGAGGCTATTATACATTAGATAAGAAAATAGGAAAATTTGGTTTCTCTGTGCAAAAAAAGAAAAGAAAGTAATAAAACAATTTTCTTTAAAAAAATGAAATTCAAAAAATACAAGTTTTTTACTGAAATCGCTTTGTACCGCTTGACAGATGGCTAAATTCGTGATAGAATATCTAAGCGTATGTGTGAAAGACATACTTTTTTAGGATAAACAAAATAAATTAGCTTAAAATAGATGACGGAGGTGTTGTAAAAATGGCTGCAAAAGGAGCAAGAGAACCAATCACATTAGAGTGTACAGAATGCAAGAGAAGAACTTACATGACAGAAAAAAACAAAAAAAATGATACAGACAGATTAGAAATGGTTAAATATTGTAAATTCTGTAAAAAACGTACAACTCATAAGGAAACAAAATAAGCCTTTAAGGGGGAAATAAAATGTCTAAAGAAACAAAAAATAACAAGGAAGTAAAAAATAGCAAAGATAAAAGACATTTTTTTAAAGATTTCAAAGCAGAACTAAAAAAAGTAATTTGGCCAACACCAAAGCAGCTAGTAAATAATACGGTTGCTGTTATTACCATTGTACTAATTACTGCTCTTATTGTATTTGTATTAGATATTACATTTGAATCTATTAATAAATATGGAGTAGATAGAATAAGAGCTGCTGTAGAATCTAGTGTAAAAAATGAAGAAAATACGCAAAATACAACTAATACAACAAATGAAACCAATACAGAAAGTGGTAATACAGTAAATAAAACAGAAGGAACAAACGTACAGTCCAATACCACAAATGCAGTAGAACAAAGCAATACACAAGAATAGAAGGAGGCTAAATAGCATGTCTCAAAATTATGACATGAAACCACGATGGTATGTTGTTCATACGTATTCTGGCTATGAAAATAAAGTAAAAACAGACTTGGAACATACTATAAAAAATCGTGAACTAGAGGACTATTTTTTTGATATTGTTGTTCCAATGGAAGAACAAATTGAAATTAAAGACGGAAAAAGAAAAGCAAACTTAAAAAAAGTTTTTCCAGGATATGTATTAATTAAAATGATTGTAACAGAACAAACTTGGTACATTGTAAGAAATACAAGAGGAGTTACTGGGTTTGTTGGTTCTGGTACTGACCCAATTCCACTTACCGAAGAGGAAATTAAAAACATGGGATTTGAAGATATACCAGTAAACATTGATTACGAAGTAGGAGATTCTGTACGTGTTATGAATGGTGCTTTCCAAGACTACACAGGAACAGTGCAAGAAATTAATAAAGAAAAACACAAAGTAAAAGTAACCGTTTCTATGTTTGGAAGAGAAACTCCTGTAGAACTAGATTTTTCACAAGTACAAAAAGTAGATTAATATAGTTTAAGCTTAAGAATCTGAGGTGATATAAGAACCTCAATTACATATATTCTTAAAAGGATAGCAATAAGGAGGTGCAAAAAAATGGCAGAAAAAGAAGTTACCAATGTTATTAAATTACAAATACCAGCTGGAAAAGCAACACCAGCTCCACCAGTAGGACCAGCTTTAGGTTCTAGCGGTGTAAATATTATGCAATTTGTAAAAGAATTCAACGATAGAACTGCAAATCAACCAGGAATGATCATTCCAGTTGTTATTACAGTATACAAAGATAAATCTTTTGAATTTATTACAAAGGTTCCACCAGTAGCAATACTTATTAAAAAAGCAGCTAAAATTGAAAAAGCTTCTGGAAAACCAAACAGAGAAAAAGTTGCAAAAATAACAATGGCACAAGTAAAAGAAATTGCAGAAACAAAAATGCCAGACTTAAATGCTGCTTCATTAGAAGCTGCTATGAGCATGGTAAAAGGAACTGCAAGAAGCATGGGTGTTGTTGTAGAAGAATAATAAAACAAATGGGAGAAGTAAAAAATACTTCGTTTGTACCAAAGGAGGTTAAAAATGAAAAGAGGTAAGAGATATCTAGAAAGCGCAAAGCTTGTAGATAAACAAAAGGTCTATTCACCAAAAGAAGCAATTGAGCTATTAGAAAAAATGCCAAAAGCTAAATTTGATGAAACCGTTGAGCTACATGTAAAATTAGGAGTAGATTCTAAACATGCAGATCAACAAGTAAGAGGTACTGTAGTATTACCACATGGTACTGGAAAAACATTAAAAGTATTAGTATTTGCAAAAGGCGATAAAGCAAAAGAAGCAGAAGCTGCTGGAGCAGATTTCGTTGGAGCAGAAGAATTAATACCAAAAATCGAAAAAGAAAACTGGTTCGATTATGATGTTATTGTTGCAACACCAGATATGATGGGTGTTGTAGGAAGACTTGGTAAAGTATTAGGACCAAAAGGATTAATGCCAAACCCTAAGTCTGGAACAGTAACCATGGATGTTACAAAAGCAGTAAATGAAATTAAATCTGGTAAAGTAGAATATCGTTTAGACAAAAACAATATTATCCACTTAGGATTTGGAAAAATTTCATTTGGTGCAGATAAATTATTAGAAAACTATGATACTATTATTGCAGCAATTATTAAAGCAAAACCAGCTGCTGCAAAAGGTCAATACATTAAGAGTACAGCAATTTCTACTACAATGGGACCAAGTATCTATTTAGACCAAAAATAAATAAAAATGCCAAAGACAGTAGGCAAAATAATAAGCCCTACCTAGGTATGATGTGCGGATAACATATCCTAACTTTATGCCAAGGAAGGCGTAAAAGTTAGGATATTATTTATTTAATATAGCTATATATTTTTGGGAGGTGAAATCATGGCAAGTGAGACAATACTAAAACAAAAGCAAGGAGAAGTAGAAGCATTAGCAGAAAAAATGAAAGACGCAAAACTTATCCTATTAACAGATTACAGAGGAATTAATGTAACAGATGTTACCAATTTAAGAAACGATTTAAGAAAAACAAATTCTGAGTATAAAGTTATTAAAAATAACATTACAAAAAGAGCTTTAGAAGCTTGTAAAATTGAAGGATTAGAAGATAAACTAGTAGGACCAACAGCTGTTGTTATTAGTCATGACGATTACTTAGAACCTGCAAAAGCAATCTATAATTTTGCAAAAGAAAATGACTTTTACAAAATTAAAGGTGGAGTAATTGAAGGAAAAGTAATGACTGCAGAAGAAATTATTACACTAGCAAAACTACCTTCAAGACAAACATTACTTGGTATGCTTGCTGGTGCTTTACTTGGAAATGTTACCAAGTTAGCAGTTGCATTAGATCAAGTTAAAATACAAAAAGAAGCAAACGCTTAAAATAATAAGAAAAGGATAACACAAGGTTATCTAGTAAAAAAATATAATTAGGAGGATTTATAAAATGGCAAAAATTGATGAGTTATTAGAGACAATTGATAGTTTAACAGTAGTTGAACTTTCTGAATTAGTAAAAGGAATTGAAGAAAAATATGGTGTATCTGCAGCAGCAGTTGCAGCACCAGCAGCAGGAGCAGGAGCAGTAGCTGCAGCTGAAGAAAAAACTTCTTTTAACGTAGTATTAAAAGAAGCAGGAGCAAACAAAATTCAAGTAATTAAAGTAGTAAGAGAAGCTACAGGTCTTGGATTAAAAGAAGCTAAAGACTTAGTAGACGGTGCTCCAAAAACTGTAAAAGAAGGAGCTTCTAAAGAAGAAGCTGAAGAATTAAAAAATAAATTCGCAGAAGCAGGAGCAGTTGTTGAATTACAATAAAACAGCAAGAAAAAGCACTAGACTATCTAGTGCTTTTTCTTTAGAGTTTTTTTGTAATGTTTGGTCAAAAGTATTGCTTTTTTTTGCAATACATAATAAAATGAATAAATCAAAGAAAGATTCATAACTTTCAAGAAAAAGAATACAAATAGCGTATAGTACAAATATGGGGGCGTAAAAAGAAATGGTAATATTGTTAGATGCAATGGGAGGAGATAATGCACCAGAAGCTACTATAAAAGGAGCAGTGGCTGCCATTAATCAAATAAATGCGGAAGTACTTCTTATTGGACAAGAGGATGTCATTTTAGCCAAAATAAAAGAATACTATGGAAAAGATAAAATAGAAGATATTTCACCAAGGCTAAAAATATATAACGCAACAGAAACAATCGAAATGGAAGATGTACCAACCGTAGCCATCAAACACAAAAAAGATTCTTCTATGGTGGTAGGCTTTCGCCTATTAAAAGAAGGAAAAGGAGATGTGTTTATTTCTGCTGGAAATTCTGGAGCATTACTTACTGGTGCTACTTTATTGGTAGGTAGAATAAAAGGAGTAGATAGGCCAGCATTAGCCGGTATTTTACCAGCTTATAAAGGAAGACTTGTATTAATGGATTGTGGTTCTAACACAAATTGCAAACCAGTAAACTTACTACAATTTGCACAAATGACCCATATTTATTTAAAAAATACCTTAGGAATTAAGGACCCTAAAATAGGATTATTAAATATAGGTACAGAAGAAACAAAAGGAAATGACCTAACCAAAGAAAGCTATCAATTATTAAAACAAAAAGCACCAGAGTATGGTATTAACTTTATTGGTAACATAGAAGGAAGAGATGCTTTTTCCGGAGAGGTAGATGCTATTATTACCGATGGATTTACAGGAAATATTTTCTTAAAAGCAGTAGAAGGATTGGGAAAATTAGTAAAAAGATCCTTAAGTGATAGTTTAAAGAAAAACTTCTTATCTATTTTAGGTGCCATTCCTTGTATGCCAGCTATTAATCGTTTTGCAAAAATGGTAGATTACAAAGAATATGGTGGAGCTTTGTTTTTAGGAGTAAAAAAACCTGTCGTAAAAGCACATGGTAGTAGTGATGCAAAGCTTTTTGAATTTACATTAAAACAAGCAGAACAATTTGTAAACAACAAAGTAGTAGATATTATGATAGAAGAATTTGAAAAAACAAATTCCATAAAAGAAACGGAAAAAGTTGAAAAATAGTATTGACTTTTTTCAAAACATATAATATTGTTTAGAGGATAAAAAAAGGTACATGTGAGAGGGGGTGTCATAAATGACTGCAGAAGAAATTCTAGAAAAAGTAAAAGGAATTATTGTAGAGCAATTAGGTGTTGCAGAAACAGCTGTTGTAAAAGAAGCATCTTTTATTGATGACTTAGGAGCAGATTCCTTAGATATAGTAGAATTAATTATGGCATTAGAAGAAGAATTTGATATGGAAATACCAGATGCTGATGCTGAAAAAATAGTTACTGTAGGAGATGTAGTAGACTACATTAAAGAAAACGTGTAACAATAAAAATTGTGAAAGGTTGTAATACCTTTCTTTTTTTTGGAAAATTCTTTCCTTTTTAGAGGAAATGGTATATAATAGGAAAAGGTGGTGAGAAAGTGGAAATAGAAGCATTAGAAAAGCAAATAGATTATATCTTTCATAACAAAGAATTATTAAAAAAAGCAGTGACTCATACTTCTTATGCTTACGAAAATAAAGTAGAAAGTAATGAAAAACTAGAATTTTTAGGAGACAGTATATTAGAATATATTTCTAGTGATTATTTGTACAATAACTATCGTAAGTTATCAGAAGGAGAAATGACTAAAGTTAGAGCACAAGTGGTTTGTGAAGAAAGTTTATATAAAATTGCAAAAAAGCATAATTTTAGTGATTTCTTATTATTAGGAAAAAGTGAAATTGTAAACAATGGAAACCAAAGACAAAGCGTACTGGCAGACTGCGTAGAAGCAATTATTGCAGCCATTTATTTAGATTCTGGTATAGAACAAACCAAAAAGTTTATTCTTTCTAATTTAAAAGAACCTATTAGGGAAGCGGTAGAACATGTAGGACAAAAAGATTATAAAACCGTTTTGCAAGAAAAATTACAAGAAAACGGTACCGCTCATATAGAGTATCAAATTATTAAAGAAGAAGGACCAGACCATGCTAAAATATTTACTTCTGAAGTAATCTATAATGGAACAGTACTTGCAACAGGAAGGGGAAGAACCAAAAAAGCAGCAGAGATGGAAGCAGCAAAAAAAGCATTAGAAGAGGTTAGGTGATGGATTGATGAAAAAGGAATACATTATTCCTATTTTTGTACCACATTTAGGATGTCCCAATGACTGTACTTTTTGCAATCAAAAAGCTATTAGTGGGCAAACAAAAATGGTAACCGCAAAAGATGTAACAGAAACCATAGAGTCCTTTTTACAGTATATGAAAGATGCTAATGCCGATAAAGAGGTGGCTTTTTATGGAGGAAGTTTTACAGCAATCGCAAAAGAAAAACAAGAAGAATTGTTACAAGCAGCCTATCCCTATATACAAAAGGGAATAATACAAAGAATCCGAATCTCTACAAGGCCAGATGCCATTGATAAAGATATTTTAAAAATGCTTAAAAAGTATAAAGTAAAAATTATCGAATTAGGAGTGCAAACAAGTAATAACTATATTCTAGAAAAAATAAGAAGAGGCCATACCTTTGAAGATGTAAAAAAAGCCTCTAAACTAATACGTAAGTATGGGTTTATTTTAGGTCATCAAATGATGATAGGTCTTCCAGAAAGCACCAAACAAGATGAAATAGATACGGCATTAGATTGTATCAAATTAAAGCCAAAATTAGTACGTATTTACCCAGTATTAGTCATTAAACATACTGCACTTGCAAAAGACCTTGCAGAAGGCAAATATGAGCCATTATCAGTAGTACAAGCAGTAGAAAGAAGCAAAGAATTGGTATATTTATTTAAAAAGAAAAATATTGAAGTAATTCGTATTGGCTTACAAAACACGGATACCATAACCAGCCCAGAAAACGAAAATAGCGAAGTGGTAGCCGGACCATATCATCCAGCATTTAGACAATTAGTAGAAGCTAGCATTTGGTATGATGCCATAGCGGAAAGAATAAAGAAAATTAATTCTAAAGTAAGCAAAATACAAATTTTAGCGAATGAACAAGATATTAACAACATTGTTGGTCATAAAAGAGAAAATTTAAGAAAACTACAAGAGATTTACGAAGTAAATGCCAAAGTGGTAAAAGAAAATAAAATAAAGCCAGGAAAATTTGAATTAAAAATAATAGCCTAAAAAATTTTTCTGCAAAAGAAAGCTACTTTTAAAAAGGTGCATAAAATCACCGTATATTGCCAATACTGGTAATATAGGTGATTTTTTATGGACTTTAAGAAAGCTAAATTGTATTTAAAAATAAGAAAAATAATTAGTGAAATTCTCATATTACTATTAGGAAGTGCACTGATGGCAGCAGCCACTAGTTTTTTCCTACTTCCTAACCAATTATCTTCAGGAGGTTTTGCAGGTATAGGAACTATCACATATTATCTATTTGGATTACCAGTAGGAATTGTTATGCTAGCATTAAATATCCCACTTTTTATTGCTGGATTTTTTACAAAAGGAAAACTCTTTTTCCTAAAATCCGTAATAGGCACAATAAGTCTAGCCATTTTTATTGATGTATTTGACAAATGGAATGCTGTTACCGCAGATAGACTACTTTCCTGTATTTACGGAGGAATTTTAATGGGAGTAGGAACAGCACTTGTATTAAAATCCAATGGCTCTACAGGAGGAACCGATTTATTATCCTATATTATTCGAAAATATAATCCTAAATATCGTAGTGGCTCCATTATTATTTTAGTAGATACTATTATTATTGTAGCCAATGTGCTTGTATTCCAAGAAATAGAAATAGGGCTTTATTCTGTTATCACAATCTATTTAATGGGAAAAATGATAGACATTGTATTTGAAGGTGTATACTTTACTAAAATGCTATACATTATATCTGATGCCTACCAAGAGATAGCAGAAGAAATTACTAAAGAAATAGGAAGAGGAGTAACATCTCTTTACGCAAAAGGCATGTACACAGGAGAAGAAAAAAACGTACTACTATGTGTTACTTCAAGAGGAGAAATTGTAAAAATAAAACAAATTGTCCATACGATAGATGCAAAAGCATTTATGGTAATAACCAATGCAAGAGAAGCATTAGGAAAAGGATTTAAAGAAACAAAATAAAATACAAAATCCCCCGTCCCTTTTGTACCACTTGTTCGAAAAACATACTTTTCTATTTACAAAAAGCAAAAAATGTGGTTTAATGAATAGTGTATAAATAAGGAGTGACAAGGGATATGAGAATATTAAGAGATTTTAAATTACCAGATTTTAAGTTTCCAAAGTTTAAAATGGAAGGCTTAGATAACATTGAAGAGATGAAAGTGGATTTGGAAAAAAAGCAAGAAGAAATGAAAAATAAAAAGCCAGGTAAAAATTATGAACCAACCACATATCAAACCATTAAAGAGGTATTTAAAAAATCAACAGAGGAATACAAAGATTTGCCTTTTATTTTAGAAAAATTTAATCACAAAGATGAACAGTTTACTGTTATGACATACGGAAGATTTAAAGAGGATGTTATCCATCTAGGAACTGGGTTAAATCGTTTGTTAAACTTAAAAGATAAAAGAGTAGTTATTATTGGAGAAAATACCTATTACTGGTATGTGTCCTATATGGCAATGCTTTGTGGTGTAGGAATTGCTGTACCAGTAGATAAAGAGTTACCAGAAAACGAGATTGAAAATGTTATTCACAGATCCCGTGCAGAAGCGGTTATTTATTCTACCAAGAAAAAAGATGCTATTAAAAAAATTAGAGAAAACGTACCAGAAGTAAATTATTTTATTCAAATGAATGATGTTACTCCATTACAAGACAAAGACGTCGGAATCGAATATGTTATAAAACAAGGAGAGCAATTGGTTCGTTCTGGTGATAATAGCTATATGGATATCAAAATAGATCCAGATGAATTTAAGGTACTTATTTTTACTTCTGGAACAACATCACAAGCAAAAGGAGTTATGATTTGTAACAGAGACTTAGCGGAAAATATTAATGCGGTTTCTGCCTATGTAAAACTATATCCAAGTGACCGTTTAATGTCTATTTTACCGTTACACCATACTTATGAATCTACCATAGGATTTTTATTACCAATGGCAACAGGAAGTTCAATTGGAGTATGTGAAGGATTAAAATACATTCAACCAAACATGAAAGAATTACAACCAACGGCACTACTTACTGTTCCATTATTAGTAGAAACACTATACAAGAAAATAGATGCCAACATTAAGAAAAGTAAAAAAGATGGACTAGTTAAATCTATGATTCATGTAACCAATGCCTTAAAAGCAGTAGGAATTGATATTAAAAGAAAAGTGTTTAAAGAAATATACGATAACCTGGGAGGAAAAATCAGAATTATTGTATCTGCTGCAGCTCCTATTGACGCAAAAATAGGTAGATGGGTACAAGATATTGGTATTAACTTTTTACAAGGGTATGGACTAACAGAAACTTCCCCTATTGCAGCATTAACTCCAGAGTTTGAGCCAAAAGTAGGTTCAGCAGGAAAGCCTGTTATTTGTGCAGAAATAAAAATAGACAATCCAAACGAGAATGGCGAAGGTGAAGTACTAATTAAAAGTAAGACCTTAATGCTTGGATATTACGAAAATGAAGAAGCAACTAAAGAAGCTATCCAAGATGGCTGGTTCCATTCAGGAGATATAGGCTATTTAGATGAAGATGGATTTTTATACATAACAGGAAGATGCAAAAATGTTATTGTTACGCAAAATGGTAAAAATATTTATCCAGAAGAAATAGAGCTTTTGTTAGGAAAAATACCAGAAATTAAAGAATGTATGGTATATGGAAAAGAAGGCGAAGGAGACGAACTTATTATTTCTGTAAAAGTAATTCCAGATTATGAAGAGTTAGAAAAAAATTACGGAAAAGATTTAACCGATGAAAAAATTCATGATATTATTTGGAACAAAATTAAAGAAGTAAATAAAGGTTTAACATCCTATAAAGCGATTAAAAACCTAGAAATTAAAAAAGATGAGTTTGAAAAAACAACTACAATGAAAATAAAAAGATATGCGGAATTAAACAAAGACAAAAAATAAAGCAAAGAAGAAATCTATCCTACCAAGATAGGTTTCTTTTTTGCTTAATATTCTACCCAAATACAATCGGTTTCTTCCTTTCTAAGAGCAATGGTGCTACCACGAACAGAAAATGCAGTAGGTTCTCCAAAAGGAGCAGTAAAAATAGGAGTAATACTAGTGCCTCTTATCATTCCTAAGTCTAAAAGGCGCCTTTTCACTGTTCCGAGAACACCTAATACAAACAATACTTCCACAAGTATTAATAGGAAGCTTACTTAACGGTATTTGCCTTTTTGTTTTTTTCATGTACATCCTCTCCTAACACATTTTATGTAGAAAAATGAAAAATGTTACGAAGAAACTTGTAAAAAAAAGAAACTTAGTATAAAATAGAGAAGGAAAAAATAGCCACGCAAAAAGAAAGGATGATAAACATGGAAAAAAAACGTGGATTTGAAATAGCAAAAGGATTTGAGGACAAAGGAATTGTACTTCCAGAAAGAAAAACAAAATATTCTGCAGGGTATGACATTGCAGCAGCAGAAGATACCATGATTCCGGTATTTAAGCCAGGTCAAAAACCAGTACTAGTAAAAACAGGTTTAAAAGCATATTGTCAGCCAGATGAATTTTTTATGCTATTTAACAGAAGTTCTAATCCTGTAAAAAAAGGATTGGTAATGGCAAATAGTGTAGGAATTATTGATGCAGATTATTATGAAAATGAAGATAATGATGGTCATTTTATGTTTTCTTTTTATAACTTTTCAGACCATGAAATAGAAATAAAAAAAGGAGATATTATAGGACAAGCTATTTTTAGCAAATATCTTATGACAGATGACGACCATGCAGAAGGTGTAAGAAAAGGTGGATTTGGTTCTACTAACAAATAAGCCATAAGGTAAAATTTTCTAATAATTTTACAAACCTTACAGGGACAAGGAATACATAGGATTTCCTTGTCCTTTTTAATGGAAAATCTTTTGACTTTTGCCAAATTTTGCTGTATAATAAATATGTGAGTGAATGAAACGAGAAGCAAATTAATTACTTTTTTAGTT
This sequence comes from uncultured Clostridiaceae bacterium, assembly GCA_930990125.1. GTDB lineage: Bacteria > Bacillota > Clostridia > TANB77 > CAG-508 > CAKNOI01. Next base: position 12,913 of record CAKNOI010000020.1, read on the forward strand.
CGATTCAACATAATTTATTTCTTGGAAGGAGTGACTTACATGTTTCATGTAGGAGATAAAATTGTTTATCCAATGCACGGTGCAGGTACAATAGATGCCATAGAGGAAAAAGATATATTAGGAGAGAAACAATCTTATTACATATTAACAATGCCGGGGGAAGTAAAAGTAATGGTTCCTACCAATAAAGCAGAAGAAATAGGAGTAAGAGGAATTATTGATAAAGCAGAAGCAGAGAAAGTAATTAATGTATTAGAAGAAAACGAGACAGAAATGTCTATGAACTGGAACAAAAGATATCGTGATAACATGGAAAAAATGAAAAGCGGAGATATTTACGAAATTGCAGATGTAGTTCGTAATCTTGCTTTTAAACAAAAAGCAAAGGGTGGACTATCTACCGGAGAAAAGAAAATGTTATCCAATGCTAAACAAATTTTAGTCAGCGAATTGGTACTTGCAGAACATGCTTCCAAAGAAGAAATAGAAGAATTAATCGACACCAAAATTAATATGTCTTTTGCAGAATATAAATTACCAGAACATCCAATGGAAAATATAGGAGAAAACATTGTAAACAAATTTATTCCATTTGATGGAACAGGAACAGAAGATAATAATAAATAGCAAATAATATGAGAGAAGAGTATAGCAAAGAGAAATGCTATATTCTCTTTTTTGCCAAAAAGAAAGAGGCAAGAAAAGAATTTCTTGTCAATAAAGGGAAGGATTTAAGCCCAAACTGTCGAATAATATAGAATAGAGGAAAATCATTGTAAGCAAGCAAACTTCTAAACTAAATAACTAGAGAGGAGGTTTTTTATTATGTTACGCTATAGTGATGAAATTATAGAAGAAGTAAGAAGCAGTAATGATATTGTAGATGTTATTTCACAGTATGTTACCTTAAAAAGAAGCGGAAGAAATTATTTTGGACTATGTCCATTTCATAAAGAAAAATCTCCTTCTTTTTCTGTTTCCCCAGATAAGCAAATTTATCATTGCTTTGGATGTGGAGTAGGTGGAAATGTTTTTCATTTTCTAAGTAAAATAGAAAATATTACCTTTCGTGAAAGTATAGAAGAATTGGCAGAAAGAGCTGGTATTACACTTCCAGTGCTAGATAGTAGAGAAGATACCAAACAAATGGAATTAAAAACCAAAGTGTACGAAATTAATGCACTTGCTGCACAGTTTTACCATGAAAATTTATATAAACCATCTTCTAAAATAGCACAAGAATATATAAAAAAAAGAAAACTAGATAACAAAACATTACAATCCTTTTTAATAGGATATTCTGGAAATTTTGATGAGCTATACCAAATGTTAAAACAAAAAGGGTATACCGAAGAGCAAATGATGGCATCTAGTATGATAGTAAAATCGGATCGTGGAAGATATTTAGACCGTTTCCGTAAAAGAGTAATGTTTCCTATTCAAGATGTACGAGGAAAAATTATTGCCTTTGGTGGAAGGGTGCTAGATGATAGCAAACCAAAATACATGAATTCCCCTGAAACCATTGTATATAGTAAAGGAAGACATTTATTTGGTATGAACCTTGCCAAAAATAGTGGCTCTAAAAAGATTATTATTGTAGAAGGATATATGGATGCTATTTCCTTACATCAAAGAGGAATTAATAATGCAGTAGCCTCACTAGGAACCGCACTAACCGAAGCACAAGGAAGGCTACTTCGTAAATATAGCGAGCAAGTAATTATTGGTTATGATGCCGATGGCGCTGGACAAGCAGCCACTTTAAGAGGTCTAGAAATATTGCAAAACTTAGGATGTGATATTCGTATTTTGCAAATAGAAGGAGCAAAAGATCCAGATGAATTTGTAGTAAAATATGGACCAGAGAGGTTTAATCTTTATGTAGAAAAAGCTATTTCATTAATTGAATATAAAGTAAAAATGCTAAAAAAAGAATTAAATATTGACAATGCGAATGATAAAATAAAATTCTTAAATGAAATTGCCAAACTATTATCCAAAATTACGAATGAACTAGAAAAAGAAGTATATGTAGAAAAAATTGCAAAAGAATATGGTATTAGCCAAGAAGCTATATATGCACAAATTAATAAACTAATGTATGCAAACCAAAAAGGCATAAAAGTGTTAGAAAAAAATACTGCAGTTCCTGTAAGAAAAAAAGTAGAACAAGCAGAACAACTATCTGCTGGTACTATAAAAAGAGAAAAAATGCTTATTTTTCTCTTAATTGCACCAGACTATGATGGATACCACAAAATAAACGAAAGCATTACGATAGAAGATATACAATCCGAACAAAATAAAAAAATTATAAAAATATTGTATGAACACTTTAGAAACGGAGATAGTAATACTAGTAATTGTTTAGATTGGTTTGAAGACGAAGAAGATATAAACTATCTAACTAGTATTATGGCAGAAGATTTTGAAATTACAGATATGGATAAGTGTCTTGTGGATGTAATACATTTTTATGAAAAAGAGAGAATACAAAAACAAAAAAACGAATTGATAAAAAAATTGGAAAGTGGGACACTTACGAAAGAAGAAGAGAGTAAATTAGTACAAGAGTTAAATAGAATTATTTTAACCTTAGCAAAGATGAAATAGGGGGTATAGAAGGATGGAAGAAAATAAAAAGAAAAAAGAAATAAAAGAGCCAATAAAAGAAGAAAAAAAGACAGAAATATCTGAAAAAGACAAAGTAAGAGATATTGTACAAAAAGCAAAACAAAAAGGTAAAATTACCTATGGAGAATTAGCAAGTGAGCTAGACGAAGTAAATCCAGAACAAATGGATAAGGTATTTGATGCTTTTGAAGAATTAGGGGTAGATATTTTAAAAGATGATGATGCTGATATGGAACCAGACATTGAGGACCTAGAAGAGGTAGAAGACATCAAACTAGACGATTTAGATTTTAATAATATGGAAGGGGTTAGTGTAGATGACCCAGTTCGTATGTATTTAAGAGAAATTGGTAAAATTCCACTTCTTTCTTATGAAGAAGAACTAGAACTTGCTAAAAGAATTTTAAAAGGAGACGAAGAAGCAAAACAAAAATTAGCAGAATCTAATTTACGTTTAGTGGTAAGTATTGCCAAAAAATATGTAGGAAGAGGAATGTTATTCTTAGACCTTATTCAAGAAGGAAATATGGGTCTTATCAAAGCAGTAGAAAAATTTGATTATACCAAAGGATATAAATTTAGTACGTATGCAACATGGTGGATTAGACAAGCTATTACCAGAGCCATTGCTGACCAAGCAAGAACCATACGTATACCGGTACACATGGTAGAAACAATTAATAAATTAATTCGTACTTCTCGTCATTTGTTACAACAAAATGGTCGTGAGCCAACACCAGAAGAAATTGCAAAAGAAATGGAAATACCAGTAGAAAAAGTAATGGAAATCCAAAAAATTGCCCAAGACCCTGTATCTTTGGAAACACCAATTGGAGAAGAAGATGATAGTCATCTAGGAGATTTTATTCAAGATGAAGATAGTCCAGCACCACAAGATTCTGCAGCTTACACCTTGCTTAAGGAACAGCTAGAAGATGTGATGGAAACATTAACCCCAAGAGAAGCAAAAGTATTACGCCTGCGTTTTGGACTAGAGGATGGAAAAGCAAGAACCCTAGAAGAAGTAGGAAAAGAATTTATGGTTACCAGAGAAAGAATAAGACAAATAGAAGCAAAAGCATTAAGAAAATTAAGACACCCAAGCAGAAGTAAAAAGTTAAGAGATTATATGAATTAAAACATGGTACTTAGATAGTAAGAAAAACGTGGAAAAACACTTGAAAAATATGGCAAACTATGGTAAAATAAATACGGAACTTGGAAAAATAGGCATTCTAAGCCTATTTTTTCCTTGCTCATGCGTTTATACATGGGCTAATAAGCCAAAAGGAGGTGAAAATAATGAATAAATACGAGAGTGTTGTCATTATTAATCCAAGTTTAGAAGAAGAAGGACTAAAAGCAGTCATTAAAAAATTCGAAGACTTGATTAATCAAAATGGTAAAGTAGAAAAAGTAGAAGAACTTGGCAAAAAGAAATTAGCATACGAAATTAAAAAGAACAAAGAAGCTTGCTATGTAGTATACAAATTTGAAGCTGAACCAAGCCATATTGCAGAATTAGAAAGACAATATAGAATTACAGATGAAGTAATTAAATTTATCGTTGTAAAAGAAGAAGAATAGTACATAGTAAAAACGGGGGTCCATTTGTTAGCCTAATTTTTTAGGTGGAAAGGAAGAAAAATATGAATAAAGTAATATTAATGGGAAGATTGACAAGAGACCCAGAAGTAAGATACACACAAACCAATAACACATTAGTTGCATCATTCTCTTTAGCTGTTAACAGAAGATTTGTAGCACAAGGACAAGAACGCCAAGCAGATTTTTTTAATATTGTTGCTTGGAGTAAACTTGGAGAATTTTGCAGTAAATATTTTAAAAAAGGTCAACAAGTAGGAATTATCGGAAGACTTCAAACAAGAACTTGGGATGATGACCAAGGTACAAAACATTATGTAACAGAAGTAGTAGCAGAAGAAGCATATTTTGCAGATAGCAAAAGAGATGCAGATTCTACTTTTGATAATAACTTTGGAAGCATTCCTGCTACAAGCACAGGTTCTGATTTTGAAGTAACTCCTAGTGATGACTTACCATTTTAAACAAAAAGGGGGGAAAAGAAAATGGCAGATAAAAAACAAAATAGAAGAAATAACAGAAACAATGATGAAGATTACAATCCAAAATTTAGAAAAATAAGAAAAAAAGTATGCCCTATGTGTGCCAATAAAGATTTTGTATTAGATTATAAAAATGCAGATCAATTAAGAAAATTTATTAATGATAAAGGTAAAATATTACCAAGAAGAGCTACTGGAGCATGTGCAAAACATCAAAGAGATATTACAACAGCAGTAAAAAGAGCAAGACATATTGCAGTACTTCCATACTCTGAAAATTAATAATAAAAAAATCAGTCCAAGAGCCGGACTGATTTTTTTTGGTAACTATACGAATGTTTAAACATAAAATAACGGTAAATACTATAAATAAAAGGGAGGAAGTAAGATACATGAAACTTGGAATTGCGTTATCTGGTGGAGGCATTAGAGGTATTGCACATGCAGGAGTGTTAAAAGCATTAGAAGACAATGGAATATGGGTAGATATAATTGGTGGAACAAGCGCAGGAAGCTTAATTGCGGGACTATATGCTATGGGATATTCGCCTTATTATATTTATATTTTATTTAAAAAATATGCCAAAGAAATAGCGCAAATAAATACAAATATGCTATTATCCGGAATTGGAAGTTTTGTTTCTACGAAAAAACTTTCTTTGCAAGGTCTAAAATCTGGAGAAAGTTTAGAAAAATTATGCAATATGTTAGCTTCTAAAAAAGGAATAAGAAAAATGACTCAAATTAAAATGCCATTAGTCATTCCAACAGTAGATATTATGGATTCCAAAGAATACGTATTTACCAATTACATACCAAAAGAAGGAACAAAAGAGCAATATATTACCGATATTGATATAGGAAAAGCTATTGTTTCTAGTAGTAGCTTTCCAGCAGTATTTTGTCCATGTGAGTATAAAGAACACCGTTTTATGGATGGAGGAGCATTGGATAATGTGCCAGTAGAGGAAGTAAGAAAACAAGGCGCAGACAAGGTAATAGCTGTAAAATTTCAGGGGGACATTATTTCAGAAGATAGTAATATCATGGATATTATGATGAAAACAATCGATATTATGGGAAGTAAAATTGCAGAAAAAAGTATTGAAAAAAGTGATATAGTATTAGACATTTATACAGATAAAACAGGGCTATTAGATACCGATAAATTAGAAATGTGCTATCGATATGGATACCAGTGTGCTGTACAAAACCTAGCTAAAATAAAGGAAATTTTAAACTAAAGGCAGAAACCTAAGTACTTGCGAATTTTGCCAAAACATGGTATCATAATAACGTAAAATAGAAATAAAGGATAAGTGGTAAACATGGGTAAAAAATGGATAAAAATAATCAGTGTAATATTACTACTTTGTATTGCGGTTTTTGTCTTAAGTGGATGTGGAAAAAAAGAAGAAGAAAATACAAATTTTAAAATAGTAACTTCTTTCTATCCTATGTATATTATGCTATTAAATATAACAACAGGAGCGCAAAATATTGAGTTAAGCAATATGACAGATGTAAATATAGGTTGTCTTCACGATTATACATTGCATACAGAGGACTTAAAGAAAATAGATGAAGCAGATGTTTTTATTATGAATGGGCTAGGATTAGAAGACTTTATTCAAAAAGTGCTAGAAACAAACCAAGAATTACAAGTAATAGATTCTAGTGAAGAAATAACAGACTTTATTACAGAAGAGGATAGCACCAATCCACATATTTGGACAAGTTCACAAAACTATATAACACAAGTAAGAACAATTGCAAATAAATTAGGTAGCATAAACCCAGAAAATAAAGAGCTATATGCTAACAATGCAGAAGATTATATTGCTTCTATTAACAGTATCAAAAAAGAATATGCTACAAAATTAGAAACATTAAGAGGGAAAAAAGCAGTATGTTTAAATGAGTCTTTTTCCTATTTAGGAAAAGAACTAGGAATGGATTTTATTACGGTAGAAACCAATCATGAAGAAAGTACTTTATCTGCAGAAATGTTAAGTAGTATTATAGAACAAATGAAAGCAGAAAATATTACTTATATTATTCTAGATAAAGACGATGACATGAAAAATGCACAAACACTTCAAAGAGAGACTGGAGCTACTATTTATGCATTAGATTCTGGACTTACAGGAAGTCTAAATAAAAACAGTTATCTAAATAGTCTACAAGGAAATTATAGAATATTGTTAGGAGAGGAATAAAGAAAAGGAAAAGAGGAAAAAAAGTGAAAAAAGCATGTGGATTACACTGTACAAAAATAAATAATATATCGGTAAAAATAGGAAAACAAGAAATTTTAAAAAATGTGAACATACATATTCATTGTGGAGAATTAACAGTTATTATTGGTAGAAATGGTGCAGGTAAAACAACACTACTAAAGGCTATTTTAGGAGAAATAAAACACGAAGGAAATATTACTTTTGTAGATATGTCAGATAATACTACAAAACATATTCGAATTGGATATGTTCCACAAAGTATTAATATAGAAAGGCATATGCCAACTACGGTTTATGATATGTGTGCTTCATTTATGACGTATAAACCAATATGGTTAAAAAAAGACCCTAAAATATATGCTAAAATAAAAGAACAGCTCAAAGTATTTGGGGCAGAACAGTTAATTGATAAATGTGTAGGCAATTTATCAGGAGGAGAATTACAACGTGTGTTATTAACAATTGCAACCAATCCATTACCAAATTTATTAATTTTAGATGAGCCGGTTTCTGGAATTGATAAAAATGGAATTAAAGTTTTTTATGAATTGGTTAATAAATTGAAAAATGAGAGAGATGTATCTATTATTTTAGTATCACATGATTTAGAATTAGTAAAAAAATATGCAGATAGGGTTATTTTATTAGATAAAGAGATTTTAAAAGAAGGAACAGCAGAGGTAGTATATAACAGTAAGGAGTTCAAATCTGTATTTGGACCAATGGAAAGAAAATAAAGGAGATAATAAAAATGGAAACAATGTATCAACTATTAGATGCTATTTTACCCTTTGAATTTTTAAGCTATAGTTTTATGAAAAATGCATTCTTGGCAATACTACTCATATCACCAATTTTTGCTATTTTAGGGACGATGATTGTAAATAACAAAATGGCATTTTTTTCTGATGCATTAGGACATAGTGCCTTAACTGGTATTGCTATTGGAACAATTTTTGGAATAGCCAACAATAACATTTCCATGATTTTATTTGCTATTGTTTTTGCAGTAGCATTAAATATGGTAAAACAAAAAACAACCTATGGAGCAGATACGATTATTAGTGTATTTTCTTCTATTGCTATTGCCGTAGGTCTTGCTATTTTAGCGAACACAGGAAGTTTTAATAAATATTCTAGTTACTTAGTAGGAGATGTACTAAGCATTACTTGGGAAGAAATTATCGTATTAGCCATTGCTGCTGTCATCATTTTTGTATTTTGGTATTATTCATTTAATAAATTAAATTGTGTGAGTTTAAATCCAGCATTAGCAAAAAGCAAAGGAATTAATGTAAAAGTGTTAGATAATCTTTTTGTGATTATTATTGCTATTGTAGTAATGCTATCTATCCGTTGGATTGGAATTTTACTAATTAATTCTTTGCTTATTTTGCCTGCGGCTTCTAGTAGAAATATTACCAGAAATATGAGAAGTTATCATTTGTTTGCAGTATTATTTTCTCTTGCCTCTGGAATAGTAGGGTTAATTCTTTCTTATTACTATAACATTCCAACAGGTCCAATGATTGTTATTCTTTCTGGTGCAATTTATTTTGTTACTTTTTTACTAAAAGATAGGGTAAAAGAGTAATAAGATAGCAAAAAACCTTTTTCTTTATCTATCAAAAGAAAAAGGTTTTTTCTATTTTATACTATTCCTAATATTTTTTTAGCACGTACAACATCTTCGGTAGTGGCATCTGGTACACCTTCTAGTTCGTAAGTGTAACCAAGGTTTTTCCACTTAAATTCTCCCATACTGTGATAAGGAAGAATTTCTATTTTTTCTACGGTTTCTAAAGTAGATACAAATTCCTTTAAACGAAGTAAATCTTCTTCACTATCCGTATATCCAGGAATAAGTACTTGCCTAATCCACATTTTTTTCTGATGGTCACTTAAATACTTAGCAAAGGCGAGTTCTTTTTCGTTGGAAAATCCGACTAATTCTTTCGATTTTTTGCTATCAATATGTTTAATATCTAATAAAAATAAATCGGTTAAAGAAATAAGCTCTTGGATGCCATCTGTAATATCTACCATTCCAGAAGTATCAATGGCAGTAGGAATTCCTTCTTGTTTTAACTTTTTAAATAAGGTAATTAAAAAAGGAAATTGCAAAAGAGGTTCTCCTCCTGTAGCGGTAACACCTCCACCTGATGGTAAAATATAATTTTTGTAACGTAAAATTTTAGATAATACTTCCTCTACGGTATAGATGGTGCCACTATTACAATCCCAAGTATCTCTATTATGGCAATATTTGCAACGTAAATGGCATCCTTGCATAAAAAGCACAAAACGAATTCCTGGTCCATCTACGGTACCAAAAGATTCAAAAGAATGAATTCTTGCCATAGTATTACGGTCTAAGTTTGGTAAATTTGATTGTGTTTGTTCCATTTGAAATCTCCTTTTTTAAAAATTTGCTTTTTTCATTTAGAATATAAGCTAGGAAAAAGTAGGGGCAAGAAATTGCTATCCTACTTTTTTCCTTAAGATATTACTGATATCCAAACTTAAATTCTTTCATGAATGGTTCTATGAATAACATCTAATTGTTGTTCTCTTGTTAATTTTACAAAGTTTACAGCATATCCTGAAACACGAATAGTAAGTTGAGGATATTTTTCAGGATGTTCCATAGCATCTTCTAATAAGCTACGGTCAAATACGTTTACATTAATATGATGTCCTGTTTGTTCAAAATATCCATTTAACATATTTACTAAATTGTTTACTTTAGTCTCATCATCTTTTCCAAGTGTACCTGGTGTAATAGAGAAGGTATAAGAAATACCGTCTTCAGAATATTCATAAGGAAGTTTCGCAATGGTGTTCATAACAGCTAATGCACCACTTGTATCTCTTCCATGAAGTGGGTTAGCACCAGGACCAAATGGTTCTCCTGCACGTCTTCCATCTGGTGTGTTACCAGTATTTTTACCATATACTACGTTAGAAGTAATTGTAAGAATAGATAATGTTTGTTTTGAACCTCTGTAAGTATGGTGTTTTTGTAGTTTACGCATAAAGGATTTTACAATTTCTACTGCAATGTCATCTACACGGTCATCATCATTTCCGTATTTTGGGAAATCTCCTTCTACTTTGTAATCTACAGCAAGACCTGCTTCATTACGAATTACTTTTACTTTTGCATATTTAATAGCAGATAAAGAGTCCGCTACAACAGAAAGTCCAGCAATTCCACAAGCCATTGTTCTTAAGATTTCTCTATCATGTAAAGCCATTTCTAATGCTTCATAAGAATATTTATCATGCATATAGTGAATAGCATTTAATGCTTTAATATAAATTTTTGCAACATATTCCATCATGTTATCAAATTTTTCCATTACTTCATCATAATTTAAGTATTCAGAAGTGATTGGAGCAAATTTTGGTGTAATTTGTTTTCCAGAAAGCTCATCTGCACCACCATTAATAGCATATAATAATGCTTTTGCAAGGTTTGCTCTTGCACCAAAGAATTGCATTTGTTTACCAATTTTCATAGCAGATACACAGCATGCAATACCATAGTCATCTCCTAATGTAATACGCATTAAATCATCATTTTCGTATTGGATAGAAGAAGTTTTAATAGAAATGTTTGCACAATATTTTTTAAAGTTTTCTGGTAAGTTTTTAGACCAAAGAACTGTTAAGTTTGGTTCTGGAGCTGGTCCTAAGTTAATAAGAGTATGAAGAACACGATAAGAGTTTTTTGTAACTAAAGTTCTTCCATCAATTCCCATACCACCAATACTTTCAGTTACCCAAACAGGGTCTCCACTAAATAAAGCATTGTATTCTGGTGCTCTTAAGAAACGTACCATTCTTAATTTCATAACAAATTGATCCATTAATTCTTGTGCTTGTTCTTCTGTAAGACTTCCGTTTTTTAAATCTCTTTCAATATAAATATCTAAGAAAGTAGAAGTTCTACCTAAGCTCATAGCAGCACCGTTTTGGTCTTTAATTGCTCCTAAATATCCAAAATATAGCCATTGAATAGCTTCTTTTGCATTGCTTGCAGGAACAGAAATATCAAATCCATATTTTGCAGCCATTTTCTTTAGGTCTTCTAATGCTTTTATTTGATCCATTGTTTCTTCACGATTACGAATAACTTCTTCGGTAAATTCGTCTACATCGTAAACTTCTAATTCTTGTTTTTTCTCTGCAATAAGAGCATCTACACCATATAGAGCAACGCTTCTGTAATCACCAATAATTCTTCCACGTCCATAACCATCTGGAAGACCAGTAATTAAGTGTGAGCTTCTTGCTGCTCTAATATCTGGAGTATATACTTCAAATACACCATCATTATGTGTTTTTCTTAAATTGTGATAAATGTATTCTACATTTTCATCTACCTTGTATCCATAGCTTTCTGCAGATTTTTCTACAATACGGATACCACCATTTGGCATAATAGCTCTTTTTAAAGGAGCATCTGTTTGGAATCCAACAATCTCTTCTAAATCTTTATCTAAATATCCTGCTTCATATGCATTTACAGCAGATGGAGTTTTACAATCTGCATCTAAAACACCTTTTTTTCTTTCTTCATCAAATAGTGCAAGAACTTTGTCCCATAATTTTTTTGTTTTATCCGTAGGTCCTGCTAAAAAAGTATCATCACCAGTATATGGTGTGTAATTGCTTTGAATAAAGCCTCTTACATCAATCTCTTTTGTCCATTCCCCAGCTGGATTAAAACCATCCCATTGTTTAAAATTCATAGTTTTCCTCCTTAAAAAAATATCTTTTTGTATATCAAACTTCTTTTTCTTACTCAAAAAGAAGGATAACAATCTGCCCGTGCTTATCATAAACCACAGCACTTAATATAATACCATAAATCCAAAAAATTATCAATAATTTTTAAACAAAAGGGACGGGGAATTTTGGCAGAAG
>CAKNOI010000021.1 GCA_930990125.1 uncultured Clostridiaceae bacterium
TGTAGTTTGGAAATTTCCTGCATTTTTTGTTCTACTTGTTCGACATCCGAAACATAAAAAAGATTAGCAATAAATTTAGAACGTTTTTCTACCAATTCTTCTTCTATATCTGCCATAATTGTTTTAAACGCCATTATACACTCCCCACTTTACCTGCTACATAACCTGTAGAATATGCTATTTGCAAATTAAATCCACCGGTATAGGCATCTACATCCATTACTTCGCCTGCAAAATATAAATTCTTAATTCGTTTGGATTCCATTGTTTTGGGATTTATTTCTTTTATAGAAACGCCTCCTGCTGTAATAATAGCTTCCTCAATTGGTCGAAATCCAGAGATAGTTAGGGTAAATTGTTTTAATGTTTGTACTAATCTCTGTCTTTCTTCCTTTGTAATACTGTTTACTTGTTTCTCCTTTGAAATTTGTGTTCTTTCTATAACGGTATTTATTAATTTATGTGGCAATAAACCAGCTAATGAATTTTTAAATTCTTTGTTTTTTAGTGCTTCAAAATCCCTTAGAATTCTTAAGTTTAATTTTTCTACTGTTAAGGCCGGTTTAAAATCAATAACCAGCTGTATACTTCCTTGTTTTTGCTTTTCTTCCATGGATGGATAACGAAGTAAATGTGCAGAAGCACTTAGAATAATAGGTCCAGATACTCCAAAATGCGTAAATAGCATTTCTCCAAAATCTTCATAGATTAGTTTTTTCTTATCCTTATCTATCATCTGTATTTGTACATTTTTTAGACTAAGTCCTTGCAAATTTTGACAAATAGATTTTTCTTTTATTTCTAATGGTACCAAAGAAGGAGCTATTTTTGTTATTGTATGTCCTAACTCTTCTACTAGTAAATAGCCATCTCCTGTAGAACCTGTACCTGGATAGCTTTTCCCTCCTGTTGCAAGAATGACAGCATCTGCTAGTACTTTTTTTCCGTTTACTTTTACACCTATTATTGTATCGTTTTCTACCAAAAGTTCTTCTACTTTACTATTAAATTGTACGTTAATATGTAATTCCTGTAATCGTTTTTGAAAACATTGTAATACATCTTGTGACCTATCCGTAACAGGAAAAATTCTATTTCCTCTTTCTTCTTTTACCTCTAATCCTTCTCTTTTCAAAAAGGAAAGAATATCTTTATTGGTATATTGATGAAAAGCACTGTATAAAAAAACTCCATTACCAGGCGTGTTTTCAATAAATTTTTCTATTGGCAAAGAACATGTAATATTACATCTGCCTTTTCCTGTAATGAGTAACTTTTTTCCTAACATGTTCATTTTTTCAAAAAGAGTTACATCATGTCCTAATTCTTTTGCATGGATGGCTGCCATCATACCTGCTGGTCCACCACCTACAACACATACTTTCACCTACTTTTCCTCCTGATTCTAATTTATATTAGTGGTACAACTGGGCTAGTATTTTTATACTATACTTCACTGTTTTGTCTTGTTTTTTATTTTACTTTACATTCATCTTTTAAATAATAAAGCCAATATGGCATTTTATTTTTTTCTAATAGTTTATCTAATATTTGCTCTCTTGTTTTAAAAAAATTTTTTTGTATAATTTCTTTTTGTTTTTTATTAAAAAAACAATCAATTATTAATATCTTATTGCAGTCAAAATAAATTCCTTTTTCGCGTAAATACTTACAAGTATATAATTTACATGCAATACAGGCTGTATCACAATGTTTATTTTGTAAATGAATACATTGTCTTCTATTTATAATATTTAGCATCCCCACACACTCAAAAGAATAACAACATCCCATCTTGCAATCTTTTGTATAGCCATTTCTATTGGCAATACAACTATCACCCTTAAACTCACAATAGTCATTTTCCTGAAATTTTTTATCTAGCTTTTTGCATACGGTATCATAAATATATTCATATTGTTGTTTTGGTTCAAGCATTGCTGTTTTTAGAATATCAAGAACCGAAATATCTTCCATGCTTTGTACATCTTGAAATATAATAAGTCCTATTATATTTCTTCCTTCCATATTCATTCCAAGATTTATTTTTCCTTTTTTATACTTTTGTATTGTTTGTATGCTATATAATGCTATTTTCTTCTTTTGTTTATAATTCATTTTCTCATTCCATGGAATAGTTAATACAAAATTTTTTCTATTTGTAGTATTTATATATACTTTTCTACTTTTTGTATCTATCCAATTTATATCCGACATTTTTTCTAAAATGCTTCCATATTCTTTTGGAGTTACTACTACTATGTACTCTTTTTCTAACAAACTCCACTTCATATCCTATTCCCCTTTTTGTATATTTTGAATAGCTTTTAACACTCCTAGCTTTCCATAAGGGTAGGTAAGTCCTCCTTGTAAATATGCTATATAAGGTGGTCTTATTGGGGCATCACAGCTTAGTTCTATGGAAGAGCCTTGTGTAAATGCACCTGCTGCCATAATAACTTGGTCCGTATAGCCTGGCATGTCCCATGGTTCTGGGATAGAGTCTGAGTCAATAGGAGAGCCCATTTGAATTCCTTGGCAAAAGTGAATTAGGTCTTCTGGATTTCCAAATGCTATTGTTTGTACAATGTCTGCTCTTTCTGCTTGATAGTTTGGTTCTACGCTATATCCTAATTTTTCTAAAAATCTACTTGCAAATACGGCTGTTTTTAGACTGCTAGCTACTACAGATGGTGCCATATATAGTCCTTGCAAAAATTGTTTGTTTATTCCTAAAGTAGGTCCTACTTCTTTTCCTAATCCTGGTGCTGTTAATCTTTCTGCAGCAAGTTCTACCAATTCTTTTTTACCTGCTATATAGCCTCCGTTTGGGGCAATTCCGCCACCTAAGTTTTTAATTAAGGAGCCTACAATAATGTCTGCACCTTTTTGTGTCGGTTCTTCTTTGCCCACAAATTCGCAGTAGCAATTATCAATCATAATAATAGTATTACTATTTACTTCACGAATTTTTTGTATGATTTCTTCTACCTTTTTTAGAGAAATACTTTTTCTTGTAGAATATCCTTTTGATCTTTGTAAGCATACTAACTTTACATTGCCTTGTTTTACTCTTGCTTGTATTGCTTCTGTATTAAATTCTCCATTCTCTAGTAAATCTATTTGTTCATAGTGTACGCCATATGCTTTTAAAGAACTTGGATTTTCTACAATTCCTATTACTTCATCTAGGGTATCATACGGTTTACCACTTATACTTAGCATAGTATCCCCTGGTCGTAACATAGCAAACAAGGCTACTGTTAATGCATGAGTGCCAGAGATAATTTGGCTTCTTACTAAACTATCTTCTGCACCTAATACTTCTGCAAATACTTTTTCTATGGTATCTCTACCAATATCTCCATATCCATAACCAGTTGTACTTCCAAAATGAATATCAGAAATGCGATTTCTTTGAAAAGATCTTAATACTTTTAAACTATTATATTCTTCTATTTGTTCAATTTTTTCAAACGTATCTTGGCATTCTTTTTCTACTTCTTTTGCCATTTGTAATATATCATTTTTTATTCCATATTCTTCCCACATAATTACTCCTCTATTTCATCTGTATAATATACATCACCATAATTTCCACTTACACGATAATATTTTCCAATAAAATCTGGTGCAACATCATCTAGTAAATAACATGGCTCTACAAGAATATTTCCTTCTTTATCTATAATGCCCCATTTTCCATCTTGCTTTATTCCTGCAAATCCAGAACTATTGAATTCTGTAGCTGACTCGTACCTATAATCTACTACTACTTCTCCTGCTTTATTTACAAATCCATATTTTCCATCTTTTTTGGCTGTATATAATTCATTATCTGGATATACTTCTTGGTTTGTTAGCAATTTTCCTGTAATAGAAAGATAGAATACATCAGTAGCACCATATATTTTTACGACATCTTCTTCTACACGGATAACCGGATTTTTTGTTTCTAATACTCTCTCAAAAGAAGGATTATAAAAATAAGTACTATCTCCATTTACCACTTGGACAATTTCTGTATCTTGTATTTTTTGTACAGAATCGTAATTAATTTCTATAATGCTCTTTCCTTGTGTGTTCATAATGCCATATTTTCCGTTTTGATTACAAACAATGAAACTATCATCCGATAAGTAACTAATATACGTATAATCAATTGGAATTACTTGCTTTTGTTCTTTATCGATTACTCCATAAAGACCACTTTCATCTGAAACAATAAAATAATTTTCATTTAGAGTAGGAAGCATACTTGTCCAATCTTTGTTTGGCACTTGTTCCCCACTTGGTTTATATATTTCTACTTCTGAAGTGGTTTCTCTTTTACATAATAAATAAATGCCAGAAAATTGTATGTCAGCATATGTCGTATCTAAAATCACCTCACCTTTTTGATTAAAGATGCCCAGTTTACTTCCTTTGGTAACTAAAAAAAGATGATTTAAAGAATTATATTCTATCTCCTGATAATCATATGGAATAATTGTTTTTCCGTTTTTGGTTACTCCATATCTGCCATCTTTTTGAGCAATTAAATAAGCATTGTTATCCTCTTGAATATCTACAATTCGGTAAATTTCGTTATATTCTGCTGGCAATATTTCTTTTCCTTTGGCATTATAGTACCCATAGCGATAGCCTTCTTCTGTTTTTATTCCTGTGATATAACCAGATAGCAAATACTCTTTTTCTTCGGTATAATAGTTGTCTGCTGTTATTTTATCATATTCTATTTTTAAAATAGTATATCCCTTATTGTTAATAACACCATATTTTCCCTGCTGTTCTACTAATAAATTTCCCTCTTTATATGGCATGCTTTCTACCGAATCATAAATAGCCTCTGTTATTTTTTTGCCTTCTAAAGAAGCAATTCCCCATTTTCCATTTTCCTGGTATTGAATAATATTTTTTTCATATGGAAAATCGGAAACAACACCTTTCATTAAAATAGGCTCTACATTTGGTATATCTTGCAATATTTCTTCTTGTTTGTCGTTTACTACTTTTGTTTTATAATTTCCTTCTTCATCATAATCATAATAACAAATAAAGAAAGGTAGTTCTGGGTTTGGTATCTTAATACTTTCTTCTTCAACAGGAAGGATAATAGCGCCTGTTTTGTCCATTACGCCCATTTTTCCTTCTTCTTCTACTACATAATAATTTACCTGTTTTACTTCTGGAACTTCGTAGCTTAACCTATATTCTTTTATTCCATACCAAGCTCCTATTACAAGAATGAGAACAACAACAATTACAATTCCTATTTTTAGTCCATATTTTTTTACAAATTCCACTTCTTTCACCCTTTCTTCCTTATTTGTCTTCTTCTACTTCTTCTTTTGGATTATTTTTACAAGCTTTCACCCACAAAATTCGTTTATCTTCGTATTTTTCTACTTTATACGTAACATCTTCTGTTTCAATAATTGGTTTTTCGCCTTCTTCTGGAATACGGTCTAGCAAATCAATTAAGTATCCCGACAATGTATCGTAATCTCCTTCTGGAATTTGAATTTGCAATATTTTCTTTAATTCATACATAGATACACCACCATTAATGTAATATGTATTTTCATCTATTTTTTCGAAGTCTTTTTCTACTTCATCATATTCATCAAAAATATTACCAACCAATTCTTCTAAAATATCTTCCATGGTAACTAGTCCTGCTGTTCCTCCATACTCGTCTAATACAATTGCCATTTGAATTTTATTTTTTTGTAATTCACGAAATAACTCATCTATCTTTTTATTTTCTGGTACAAAATAAGCATCTCGAATTAAGCTTCGAATGGGTATGTTTTGTTTTTGATATACACATTTTAGCATATCTTTTACATACAAAATTCCTACTATCTCATCAATACTTCCTTCATAAACTGGTATTCTACTATACTTATAGTCATCTAGTTTATCAATACTATCTAAAATAGTGGCATTTGCTTCTATTGCAAAAATTTCGGTTCGATGTGTCATAATTTCAGAACAGGTAATATCATTAAACTCAAAAATATTATTAATCATTTCTTTTTCTTCTTTTGCAATAGTTCCTTTTTCTTGTCCTACATCTACCATCATTTTTATTTCTTCTTCGCTAACAGTTTCTTCTTCACTTTCTCCTACTCCAAAGAGCCTAGACACTAAGTTAGTAGAAAACGTTAATAATTTTACAAAAGGCGCTGTAATAACAGAAATAACTCTAATAACACCTATTGTTCCAAAGGCTATTTTTTCATAGTATTTCATTGCCAGTCGTTTAGGAACCAATTCTCCAAAAACCAAAGTAAAAAAGGAAAGAATAATAGTAATAATTACAATTGAAATTCCTTTCCATACCTCTAAGGAAATAAGTGGAATAGCTTGGTATAATATTGGTGCTAATTTTTCAGCAAAAGCATCGGATGCAAAAGCACTAGATAAAAATCCCGCCAAGGTAATTCCTATTTGTATAGTTGCTAAAAATTTGCTTGGATTTTTTAACATTTTGGCTACTTGTTTTGCTTTTTTATTTCCCTCTTTTTCCATTTTTGCAATTTTTGCATCATTAAGTGAAATAAATGCAATTTCTGTTGCAGCAAAATAGGCATTTAGCAAAATAAGTACCATTAAAATAACAATTTGTGAAAGCATAAAATATATTCTTCCTTTCTTTTGTAGCTTTTCATTTGTTAGGTTACCCGTTTTTCTTTCATTTATTATATATTTTTTAGGTAATGATGTCAATGAAATCCCATTAGAATAGGAAGAATATATTTGATGATTACATACCGGTTTTTGGTAATTTAACCGGATGATAATTGCTACTTACATTTACATTCTGATTACTATTGTTTGCGTTTACATTTTGATTTACATTATTTATATTGCTATTTTGATTACTAGTATTTACATTTGTATTTTGATTGCTGTTACTTCCATTTACATTCTGATTACTATTATTGCCATTTATGTTTTGGTTGTTATTGTTTGTATTAGCGTTTTGATTATTATTATTTGTGTTTGCATTTTGATTACTGTTGTTTCCATTTGTGTTTTGGTTTGCTGTATTTAGGTTTGTATTCTGGTTTGCATTATTTAAATTAGTGTTTTGGTTACTATTATTGCTGTTATTATTTTGATTGGTGTTGTTAATATTCGTATTTTGATTTTCGTTATTTTTATTTTCTTCTTGGTTTTGCACATTGATATTGGTATTGGTGCTATTTTCCTTACTAGAGGTATTTTGATTTTCTATCTTAATATCTTCTTTATGATGCATTACATTAGTATTACTATTTTTGTTACTAATGATAATACTTTCTGAAGAATCTCCCATCGACATATTGGCATTATTTTCTATTATAATTGTTTCTTCCTTTGGAAAGTTAGATACTTCTATCGTTAGGTCTTGATTATATTCTACTGTAAACTCTCTTAATCCTTCTAATGGCTCATACCCTTCCTGTGTGCTAACTTCTTGCAAATAATAAGTTCCTGGTACTAATCCTTCTACCTCTACACTTCCTGTTTCATCTGTTGTTAAGTTTGATTGTACCACTTTTTGATTTTCATCTAACACTTGGAAGATTACTCCAGCCATTGGCTCTTTTTTCTCGCCTTCCCATTTTTGTATTTCTACAGTAGTAGAATTATCTGGAGTTGTAATTGTTTTGGTACCTTCTCCTAGCTCATAAAAACCTGCTGCTAAAGCATAGTCTTGCCAATTACTATATGGTGCTTTTCCATATAATACAGGTTTTGTTTTTAATTCTCCTGTTACTTTTAAAGTAAAACTACCTTTTTGCGTAGTATTTATCGGAATAAGGATTTTTAAATTTTCTCCTTGTGCAAATTGATTCTTTATTTTGTTATTTACATCTGTAACAAGAGTTCCTTTTGGGTAATCTCCTTCTAGACTTACCGTATAGTTTCCGTTTGTTGCTGCAGAAGATAATGCATATTCTTTTGATATAAAATTTTTATCTATCGTATCTACAGCAAACATATTTGTTTTTTCTTGAATGGTAATTTGAGAAGAACCTGGTACTTCGGTTGAATTTCTTGCTGTAGTAACAATCTTTTTTAACGCATTTAACGTTCTTTGTCCTGCTTCTCCTACTGCTTCATATCCTGCAAAATTATTTGCATCATTGCCATATAACATGCAGTACACTGCTTGTTTGGTAGCTGTAAATGCTTCTGCTACACTGCTACATCCTAGTTCTTTTGGTGTTTTATATGGATATCCATTAATAATAGCTCTCCATACCATGGTGTCAGAAATCACGTTTTCAATAGATACCGTATAATTTCCATTTTCCATTACACCTGGTAAATAGCTTTGGATACAATATGCCGGATATTCTACTCCATCTTTTTTATAAAAAACCATTGTACTATATAGTAACTCATCATTATACTTTAGTAAATCTCCTGCATCTCCTTTAGAATATAAATCTGCTTCTTTTATAGAAAAAACAGCTTGTACACTACCTGTACAAAATAAAGAAATACAATTTATCAAAATCATCATTGGTACTAATAGTTTTATCCATTTTCTTGTTTTTTTCATATTTTACCCTTTCTTTTATTTTTATTTTTAATTTACCTCTACTGCTTGCACACATCTTCTTTTTTCTGGAACATTTTCTACGCAAGTAATTAATGTGATACGATTATCCTTAGTTGGCTCTAAGTAAGACCAATCGGTATCCTCAATAATAGTACTTACTATTACGGTATATTCTTTTGTGCCATATTGGGTAGTATAATAAATACTATCCCCTACTTCTAACTCTTTTAAGCGATTAAAATAATTAACCGGATACCCTCTATTGTGAGCAGCAAGGCCCACATTTCCTTCCCATGTACTAGTATTTTCAAAGTGCCCTATATACTTATTCATAATTTCTTCCGATGTTCCAGAAGCAACGCTCGCATCTAAAGAGATACTAGGAATCTGTAGTTTCCACACTTTTTCCACCATACTTGCTTGTTTTCCTTTAGGAATATTGGTACTTTTAACGGTATTTGCTTTTTTAGTGGTATTCGTGGTTTTGGATGGAATACTATTTGTTTTTTGGCTGTTTTGCTTTATAGGAGCAGAAATTTCTGCATTGGTAAGGGAATTGTTTTCTGGAACATCGGGTAAAATAGAATGGGAAGTAGAAAGATATGGAAATCCATACTGGAAGACGAAATATAAAATAGTAGTTAGTAAAAAGCTTATAGCATTAACACTTTTAGCCGTATAAGAGAACATTTGAAATACGCTATCACCTACTTTCTGTTATGATTTTTGTGTGTTTGGAAATATCTTAAGAGGAGAATTCCTCTTTTTTAGTTAGAAAAAATTGTTTTGAATTTTAAATTGCAATTTAAAAAATCTATCTTAAGTGTAATACAAAATGAACAAAAAGTAAAGAACTTTTCATCGACAAAGTATTACATAATACGACGATGGCAATTTTTTTTGCTAAATCACTTGAATTTTTCTTTGTTCTATGGTAAACTAATAAATAGTCAATGAATGAATCACAGGTAGGGAGGTGTTGCAAGATGGCAAAATGCGCAATTTGTGAAAAATCAATCGGTACAGGTAACAAATTAAGTGTTACTCGTTCTCATATTAGTAAAAGAACAGCTAGAGTTTGGAAAGCAAATTTAAGAACTGTAAAAGCTATTGTAAATGGTCAACCAAAAAGAATAAAAGTATGTGCAAAATGTTTACGTGATGGTAAAGTAAAAAGAGCATAACGATAAAAGGTAGGAATTCTCCCACCTTTTTTTGTACTCCTTATGTAGGTTACTCTTTGATGCCAAAAATTAATTTTACAAATCCTCTTAAAAATTTAGGAACTTTTTTAACCACAATTTTCATATACCGCACTCCTTTTTACTTGATTTTTAGTTTAGCAAGCAAGCCAAATAAATCCAACAGCTACAATAATAACTCCCAAAGCAAATAGCCAACCTGTTATAGGAAGTAATAATACAAGTAAGATTCCTAACCCCATTCCAATGAAACAAACCCCTAATGTTTTCTTTAATACACGAAACATAATCTATTACCTCCTCTTTTACTATATAGTATATGAAACTTTACAAAAAACGTGCCAATAATCTCTTTCAATAATGTTATTATGTTATATTCTTAAAGAAAGGAAATCTGTCATGAACCAAAAAAATGCCATTTTAATAATGAATACCTTAAAGCAAGAATACCCAGAAGCAAAATGTAGTTTAGATTTTCGTAATCCTTTTGAATTGTTAATTGCTGTTATTCTTTCTGCACAGTGCACAGATGAAAGAGTAAACAAAACTACTCCTTCTATTTTTGCAAAATGCCCTACTCCAGAAGCATTTGTCTTAATACCTATTGCAGAACTAGAAACCTTAATACATCCTTGTGGTTTTTATAAAACAAAATCCAAAAATATAAAGGCAACTTGCCAAATACTCGTCGAAAAATACCATAGTACTGTACCACAAACAATGGAAGAATTAATGTCTCTCCCTGGTGTTGGTAGAAAAACAGCTAATGTAGTTTTATTAGAAGCTTTTCATAAACCTATGCGGAATTGCTGTAGATACCCATGCAAAACGATTAGCAAACCGTATCGGATTGTCTAAAGAATCGGATCCATTAAAAATAGAGCAAGATTTACTAAAATTGCTACCAGAATCTTATCTTGAAGATGTAAATCATCTTCTTATTTATCATGGTAGAAAAATATGTACTGCAAGGCAGGCGAATTGTAAAGATTGCGTTCTTTCCTCTCTTTGTGAAAAAAACTTAAGTAACCAGAAAAAATAGGTATAATTTTTAGAAGAACATGAATACTAATAAACAAGAGGTGAATGCTTTGACGAACATTAATTGTTCTTCTCCTTGCGTGTATCAAAAAGAAGGAAAATGTTTGTTAGAAAACGTTTCTCCTTGTAAAATGACTCCTTCCCAAAATTGTGTTTATTTTGTGGAAGCCAAAAAAGAAGAAAAATGATTTTCTTCTTTTTCTTTTATTGACATTTCTAGTAAGAAGAGATATAGTAGTCTCATAATTATAAAAAATCAAAGGAGGAACTTATGAAAACAAAAATGTTCAAACTAGGACTCGTAATAGCAATTATTTTGATGCTATGTACTGGAGCTTGTTTTGCAGCAGAAGAAGCAAATACTACCAATGTAACTTCGGAAGTTTCTACTACAACTACTACACCAGAAGCTACTGCTGAGGAAGAAGCTACTGAAGAAGAACCATCTATTATTTCAGATGATTTGTATAGCTTTTCTACCGATGTTACCGTTAACAAAATTGTAGATGGAAATGCTCATATTTTTGGTCAAGATGTTACTATTGATAATCAAATTATTGGTAACCTATTTGTAATAGCAGACACGCTTACCTTTACAGAAAAATCTTATGTACAAGGAACCTGTTATGTTATTGCAAATAAAATTGTAGTAAAAGGTATGGTATATGACTTATATTCTTCTTCTACCGATTTATCTATTGCATCTAGCGGAATTGTTTATCGTGATTTAAGAGCACTTTCTAGCAGTGTAGATATTCAAGGTAGAGTAGGAAGAAATGCCTTTATTGGAAGTGACGATATCACCATTGCAACCGATGCTGGTTCTAGAATTTATGGTAATTTAGATTATTCTTCTAGTAAAGATTTAGGTACATTAGAAGGCATTGTAGAAGGAACCGTTACACATTCTAATCCTTCTTCTAGCAATTTAACCACTGGTCAAATTGTAATGAATTATGTTGTTAATGCTATAGCAGAGCTATTATTTACCACTGTTTTATTCTTACTCATTTTATGGTTAACACCAAAAACAATTGCAAATTGGAAAGAAACGATGACAAAGAAATTCCCAATTTCTCTAGGAGTTGGAGTTCTTGCTCTTATTGCTATTCCACTTGTTTCTATTTTTACGATGGTATCTGAATTTACCATTGGTATTGGAATTGCATTACTTACTGTATATATTTTAAGTATTTGTATTACAAGTGCTATTCTTTCTATCAGCCTTGCCAAACTTATTTGTGACCGCTTCCATTTAGAGAAAAAAGTTATACTTTTCCTAATTACTCTTGCTACTTGTTTGGTATTATGGGCATTAAAACAAATCCCTTACCTAGGTGGATATGTTGTTATCTTCATTACCATTGTAGGTCTTGGAATTTTAATAGAAAATCTAATTTATGGAAGAAAAAAAGCAAAAGAATTAGAACAATAATACAGCAAGAAAAAAGCATTTGTGTAAATAACAAATGCTTTTTCTTTTACTCTTTTTTTAAGATAGCAACCGCTTCTTTCTTATCTTTTGCCTGTAAAATATAGGTACCTGCCACTACAATATCACAACCTGCTTTTTTTACTAGACTTACCGTTTCTTCATCAATTCCCCCATCTACTTCTATTAAAAAGTCTAACTGCTCCCTATCTCTATATTCTTTTAATTCTTCTATTTTAGAAATTGCTTCTTCTTGAAAGGTTTGTCCTCCATATCCTGGTTCTACGCTCATTACTAAGCATACATTTATATATGGCAAATATGGTATTATCTCTTCTACTTTTGTGTTTGGTTTAATAGAAATTCCTACCTTTATTCCAAAATCACGAATAAGATGAATCCATTTTAATACATCTTCTCTGTTTTTAGCTGATTCTAAATGAAAGGTAATACTATTTGGCTCCATAGCAGAATAACTTTGGATATAGGCTTCTACATCCTCTACCATTAAATGTACGTCTAGTGGCACATTTGTAATTTGTTTTAAATACTCTGTATATTCTCTCATGATGCTACTTGTGTCTTGCTCTACAAATTTACCATCCATTACGTCTATGTGAAAATAATTTACCTTTGCCTCTTCTAAATTATAAAAAGTTCGTATAGCATTTTCTTGTTGTACAGATAATATAGATACAGAAACTTCTACCATTTATGTTCCTCCCTTTCTTTTTGTTCCTCATATAGTTTTTGATAATTTTCATATCGTCTCTTCCAAATTTTTCCCTGCTCTACTGCATGTTTTATGCCACAGTTTTGTTCTTTAATATGACTGCAACCAGCAAATTCACATTCTGGTAAGTATTCTACAAACTCCTTAAAATATAGGCATAACTCACGGTATGGAATTTCTTCTATGGAAAAAGTAGAAAATCCTGGTGTATCTGCAATATAGGTATCCTTTCCTAAAGAATACAATTTTACCGATGTTGTTGTATTCTTTCCTTTTTGATTTTTCTTACTAATATCTCCTTCTACCGCTACCTGCTTTTTTAAAATAGCATTCATTAAAGTAGATTTTCCCACTCCAGAATTACCAGAAAATGCACTTATTTTTCCAGTAAGCAAAGAAAGTAAATGTTCTACCCCTTCCCCTGTTTTTGCAATAGTAGTAATAACTGGATAGCCAATATTGCGATACTCTTGTACCTCTTCTGTATTACTCTTTAAATCTGTTTTATTAAAACAAATAACAGGTGCAATCCTTAAGTACTCTAAATAAGCTAATTGCTTGTCTAACAATAAAAAATCCGGTTTTGGAAAATCTTGTGAAAGAACAAGTACCATTTGCGCTACGTTTGCCATTTTCGGTCTTTTTATATAATTGCTTCTTGGTTTTAGCTTTGTAATACTCCCTATTTTTTTAGCAGAGTCCATTACCTCTAGCTCTACATTATCACCTACTACTGGCATTTCCTCTTTTTGTTTAAACTTTCCTCTTGAAGTACAAGTATATACTTCTTCTTTTACTTGTACATAAAATAAATTTGCAATAATTTCTATAATACGTCCTTCTAACATATTCTCTCCTATTTTTTTCTTATTATATCATTTTTTTTGAGAGATGAAAAGCACTTGTAGTAAACTTACTTACTCTTCTGTTAGCGTCTAATAATAGCTAAACAATACCTATCCTGTACGACCACAGAAAAAAAGGAACGAAGCAATGTTTTCGTTCCTTTTTTACTTTCCTTACTTATTCAAATGTGTATTCATCGTTATTATAACTAATAGTTGTTGTTCTAGTCCAATCTCCATTTTTAGAATCTGTAATTCTTAAGGCTAATTCTTTTGTTTCATTTTCCTTAATAGAAACAGATGTTGTGAGTAATGTCTTAGAGTTTTTATCCACACCAGATTGCGTGTAAACGGCTTTACCATCTACCAGTAATTGCACATTTGCATTTTTTTCAATATCTGTATTCACAGTATTAGCATTTGTTGGTTCTTTATATCCTCTCGTAATTTTGTTTACGTTAATACTTATTTTTACATCTTTACTCTTTGTAATTCTGTTTACGGTAATGGTAATTCCAGTTCCTTCATCTACAGTTTTACCAGGTTCAATACTTTGTTCTAGTACTACGCCATCATCTTTTGTGGTATCTTCTTTATAATTTGTTGTAGTATAGGTTAATTTATTATTAGCAATTTCTGTTTTTGCTTCTTCTTCTGTTTTTCCTATTAATGTTGGAACTGTTACTTCTTCAATTCCTCTACCAATACTTACATAAATTTTAACCGTACTTCCAGCTTCTATTTCTGTATCTTCTGGTGTTTCTTGCTTAATAATATAATTTTCTTCTACTTTTGCACTGGTTTCTTCTATTACTTCTGCTTCTAATTCTCTATTTTTTAGTTCTTGAATAGCATCTTCTTTCGTCATTCCTACCACCTTCGGAACCGTTGTCATTTTAGTTCCTTTACTGATAGTAACTTTTATCACACTTTTTTCTTTAATATTGTAGTTTTCCTTATATTCTGGATCTTGTGAAATAATTTTACCCGCTTCTACATCTTTGTTATACTCCTCGCCTGCAACTTCTATCTCTACTTTTAGTTTTTCGGCTTCTTCTCTTGCCTGTTCTTCTGTCATATTAGCTAGGTTTGGTATTTGTACTTCTTTTGGTGTATTTGCTTTTAAAATTCCAAGAGTAATAAATAATGCAGCAAAAAAGATAACACAACAAATTAGTAGAATAAGAAATACTCTTTGTATTTTATGTCTTTCAAAATATTGCCCTATTTTACTCTTTTTCTTTTTAGAAGATTTTTGCATCTCTTCGTCTTTTTCTTTTATACGGTCTTCCATACTTCTATCCATAACCGTTGGAATTTTTTGTGTTGGCATATCTCCTTGTCTGTCTTTTGTAAGCACAAAATCTCCATCTGGATTTTTAAGAGCCAAACTCAAGTCACGCATCATTTCCGTTGCAGAAGAATAACGCAAATTGGTATCTTTTTGCATTGCTTTCATAATAATTTTATTTACTGCAAAAGGAACTGCTGGGTTTACTTTAATAGGTTCTACTGGTTTTTCTTGCATGTGCTTTAAGGCAATAGAAACTGGAGTATCGGCATCAAATGGTACCTTTCCTGTTACCATTTCATACATTACAACACCTAAAGAATACAAATCAGATTTTGCATCTGTATAGCCTCCTCTTGCATGTTCTGGAGAAAAATAGTGTACAGAACCAATAGTAGTTCCAAAAGCAGTTATGGTAGAGTTAGAAACCGCTTTTGCAATTCCAAAGTCTGTTACTTTTGCAATTCCATCTTCTGTAATAATAATATTATGTGGTTTAATATCACGATGGACAATATTGTTTTTATGCGCTGTTTCTAATGCAGAAGCAATTTGCATTGCTATATTAACACTCCACTTCCAAGGAAGTGCCCCTTCTTCGTTAATGATTTCTTTTAGGGTTTTTCCTTGGATTAGCTCCATTACAATATAGTATAAATCCCCTTCGTTTCCGACATCATAAATGGAAACAATATTGGGATGGGTAAGAGATGCTGCGGATTGTGCCTCTGCTTCAAAACGTTTAATAAATTCTGTATCGGTTGTAAATTCGTCTCTTAGTACTTTTACTGCTACATATCGGTTTAAAACATGGCATTTTGCCTTATATACTGTTGCCATGCCACCGGTTTCCTATCTTTTCTATAATTTCATACCTATTTCCTAACATTTTTCCTTCTAAATTCATTTTTCCCTCTCCTAACTATTTTGGATAATAATAGCGGTAATATTATCATACCCACCAGAGTCATTTGCCTTTTGTACTAATTTTTCGGCACATACAGTAACATCTTCTGTTATAATTTGATAAATCTCATTTTCAGTAAGCATATTGGTTAATCCATCAGAACAAATTAGTAAAATATCATCTTTTAAAAATCCCTTTACCATTTTATCTGGTTCTACAAAAGCATTACAGCCTAAAGCTTTTGTTAACATATTCTTTTTAGGGTGATTGGCTGCTTGTTCCTTGGTAATAGTTCCATCTTGTACTAAATCTTCCACATAACTATGGTCTCTTGTTAATTTTCGCATAAACTGTTTTCGTATACGATAAATTCTACTATCACCTACATGTCCAATAAACACCTTATTATTATATATTAAACATACTTCTAAGGTAGTACCCATTCCAATTAATTCTTCTGCATCTTTTGATTTTTCATATACCACCATATTGGCATATTCTATTGCATTTTGAATTAATGCTAATATTTCCTCTTTTTCTTTTACGGTATTTTTAAAATTACTTTCAATATAACTTCTTACTGCATTCGTAGCTAAACTACTTGCAATATCTCCTCCACGATAGCCACCCATTCCATCGGCCAAAATATAGAGGGGAAGCTCGTCCTCTGGTTTGGAAATATAATAATAATCTTGATTATTTTCTCTTGCCTTTCCTACATCAGACTTTACAAAAACTTTCATTCTTTCATCTCCTACTTTATGTATTTAAGTTTTTTCTTCGTAGTTGTCCACAAGCTGCATCAATATCAGAACCTAGCTCTCTTCGCACGGTTGCTACTATTCCCTTACTATTTAAATAATCTCGAAATTTTAAAATGTTTTCATTCGTACTTTTTACATAAACACCATTTTCTATTTTGTTAATAGGAATCAAATTAACGTGTGCTAGCATTCCTCTTAATAGTTTTACTAATTCTTTTGCATCTTCCAGATTATCATTATTTTCCTTTGCTAAAGCATATTCAAAAGAAATTCTTTTATTCGTTATTTTAATATATTCCTTGCAAGCTTTCATTAATTCTTCTATTGGATATTTTTTATTAATTGGCATCATTTGGCTTCTTTTTTCATTTGTAGTTGCATGCAAAGAAATAGAGAGTGTACATGGAATATTTTCTTTTGCTAAATCATAGATTCTTGGAACAATGCCACTGGTAGAAATGCTAATATGTCTTGCACCAATATTTAAGCCTTTTGGGTGATTTAAGATACGAATCGCATTTATGACATTATCATAATTATCAAAAGGCTCTCCAATTCCCATAAACACCACATTAGAAATCGTGCAGTTTTCTTCTCTTTCTACTGCTAATATTTGTTCTACAATCTCTCCAGATGTTAAATTACGGTCAAATTTAATACCAGTAGAAGCACAAAATTTACAACCCATTTTGCACCCTACTTGGGAAGATACACAAAGTGTTTTTCCATGATGGTACTCCATGAGTACCGTTTCAATAGCACAACCATCTAGTAAATCAAATAAAAACTTTTTGGTACCATCTTTTGATTCCTGCTTACGCAATATATTAAAATTGTGCATTGCGAAATGCTTCTTTAGGTTTTCTCTTAAATCTAGTGACAAATTGGTCATTTCCTCAAAGCTAGTTGCCTTTTTCTGATATAACCACTCAAACACCTGCTCTGCACGATATGGCTTTTCTCCTAGTAAAAGAAATTCCTCTTTTAACTTTTCTAAACTAAAATCTTTTATATTTTTCATTTTATATCCTATCTTTCTATTCTTTTCATTTATATCATAAACCGCCTTTTTTTGCAATACGGTATGGGTTATTTTGCTATAGAAAAAAGCACATAATGTGCTTTTTTCTAAGTATTTTCTGTTAAGCTCTCAACATATTTACGTGTTTTTCCCTTTCAGACCATAAAATAACATCCACATAATAATTCTTAAATCCTTCTAAAATAGATGCATCCATTTTATTTTCGTCATTTAAAAATACAATTAATTGACTATCATTTCCTCTGGTTTCTTTTGTATCATTCCACATAAAAATTGTATTTTGAAAATTTTGTTTATTGGGATGATTAATTACCTTACACAATCTTTCTGGTCTCTCCTTGGTTCTTTGTAAAAGATATTCATAAGAATATACAAAACCAGATTTACCAATAAAATTCACATCTTTACTATAAAAAACTTCTTTTTTATCTAAGAAATCTGTCACATCTTCTACAAAAATGGAAGCCACTTTATTTTGAGACAGCATAAACATATCATCTACATTGAGCATTGCTTGCATTAAAAAGAATAATTTTTGTGGAAAATCTTCTACTCCTGTACGAATAACTAGTGCATCTCCTTCTAAAGATACATGATATTTGTTTAAAAAATTTTCTAATAATTGTTTCCTTTTACTACTACCAGCAATGTCTATCCCAGACATTTGTAAATTATGAATAATATAAGAATCATCTGTTAAAACAATTTTGTTTTCTTTTTCTAATTTTGCATATACTTGTAAATAATCATTATATCTATCTATAAAAGGACTTGTAATTTCAAAGTATTTATCTATTTGTTTAATAGATATTTCTTCTTGTAACCATTTTTTATACTGTTCTTTTAATTCTGTGGGATTTATTGTTTTACTTTTCATTTTAATTTCCTCCTACTCTTTATATTGTATACCATAATCCTCTTGTATTACATGAAATTTTTTGAAAAATTCTAAACAATATTGATATAAATTTTTATTTTCTATATCAAAAGGAATTGCCTCTCTCATTTCCGTTATTTCATTGTATATGTGTAAATGATTTCCACAAATTTTTGTTCCATCTTCGTTAATATGAAAAGAATTCGTAATATCCAATCTTAACAATGGTATATTGTTAAGATATGTTCTACCTTGGTAAGTACATTTATACTTATCAATATTCCCTCTTCTAATACTTACAATAAATTTTTTACCTATTTTTTGTGCAAATACATTAAACTCTAACTTCATTCCTGGTTCCGGAAATTCTAATATTGTTTTTTCTACTCTCTGTTTCATGATACGAATCAATGTGATTGCTTCTGCTGTTGTCATTTTAAAATTTGGATTGGTAGGAATCTTTTTTTCATTCATTTTTAACTCTCCCATCTTTTTTATTGGTGGTGCGTTTTTGGTTCCTACTATTAGTATTTTTAATTTTTATTTATTTCTATTTCTTCTATTACATGTATTTATAGTTTAAAACATTTGTTTGTTTTTGTCAATACTTTTTTGCAAAAAAATTAAATTTATGCTCTTTTGTTTTTTGAGCTCGTTTTTTGTCGAATTACGTCATACGGTTTTCGTAGCAAAATTCGTCATTTTATGATATATTTTTATTAAATACAAAAGCAAAGGAATGAGATATTATGAGTAAACTTTATACAACCTATCTAAATCTTAAAGCAAAAGATACATCGGATAAAACAGTCTATTTATTTAAGTCTGGAATTTTTTATGTTTTTTTAGAAGAGGATGCTAAAAAAATGTCTCCTCTTTTATCTCTTAAGTTATGTCCATTAAACGAAACTGTTGTGAAATGTGCTTTTCCAGCAACACATTTGCAAAAATATTTGACATTGCTTCGGGAAAACAGCTTATAGCGTCAAAATAATTGATCCTTCAGAAAATGTTTTATTAGATGCCCAATCCTATTTACAAAATGAACGAATGAAAGCAATTATTCAGCGTTTTCAAAATACGGATATTGATTCCCTTTCTATACAAGAATCTTACGAATTATTATATTGGTTAAAAAAAGAATTTCTTTCTATTGCAAAGTAAAATTCGTATTCCACAAAAAGGAGTAGCAGATAAAAAATCTTCTACTCCTTTTTTTAAAGTAATATCTTCTTTTATTCTATTTTATAAATTTGACTTACCGCATTAATTGTTTATAACATATTTTAGAAGCAATATAACTATTTAGATTAATTTTCCCTTCTTTTAATAAATACAATCTTTTCTTCATTCTTCTTCTAACAGTTCTTCTTTTAGCATATTGCCCATAAAGATTTCTTCCTAAAAAGCATATATTTTCCTTATTCGTATAAATTCGTGTTTTTTGATTTAATTCTAATTTTTCCTTTGCCAAAAATTCTCTTATTTTTTTTAAGCAACATTCTAAATATTCTTTCGACTCTGAAAACAGTAAAAAATCATCTTGGTAACGTATATAACCTTTTATTTTTAATTCTTCTTTAATAAAATGATCCATATCATTCAAATAAAAAATAGCTAATACTTGGCTTGTCATACTACCAATTCCAATTCCAGAGTCGTGACTGTCAATAACCTGAAAAACAATCTTTAATGCTTTAGGGTCTTTTATCTTTTTTCTTAGTTTCTTTTTTAATATTTTGTGATTAATACTTAAAAAAAATCGACTAATATCACATTTTAAAATATAATACTTTTGGAACTTAGCAGAAAACTCTTTTCTATATCTATCCATATACTCTAATGCTTTTCTTGTACCCATATTAGGTCTGCTTGCCACATTATATGGTAGTAAACATGGAAGAAGTGCAGGATATAAAATTCCCCTTGCAATAAGATGATTAATAATTTTATCTTTCATTCCTTGACTAACAATGGTCCTTTTTTTTGGTTCATATATGACAAATATGTTGTATTTTCCAACAACATATCTCTCATTTTTTAATTCTTCATAAATATTGCGAATTACAGTGTCCGCATTTTTTTGTAACTGATGAACTTGTCTTTTATTTTTTGTATTACGCACTACCTCATGATAACAAGCCTTTATATTTTCTGGTTTATATAGATTTTCGTATAAATTACTTAATCTTTTCACTTTTTTCCTCTTTTACATTACATTGCTTTTCTCCATCCTACTAAGCATTTCGAAATGGTATCTAATTTTAGTTTTAATTTATAAATTCTTTTTATGGAAATCATATTATCTTTTTCCATCATATGGAACAAAAAATATAATGTTTTTACTTTAGCAACAGCCTCATCTGCCATTTGTTTTTTATACTTTTTGTTGTGACTATAATTTCCAGCACTTATTTTTTCTAATAATTCAAAAGATGTTTTTACTAACTGTTTTTTTATCATCTCGTGTTTTTTGGGAAAATTGGAAATATCCTCATACACTTTATCTATATAAGTATACGTATAATGTAACAGTTTAAATTTTTCTTCTAAAGCAAATCCTAAAAAATTATCCTCAAATCTTTGCTCTTCCTTTTTTGTTTTCCATTCTTTATCCTTTTCTACTACTGCACTTTTATCTGTTTTTTCTTCTGGTTTCATTTTTTACTTCCCTATTTCTTATTTTTTAACTTAAAATTTTTTTGATAGTCCTTTATGCATCTTTCTATATCATAGATAAGATATAAAATTTCTCCATTATCCGAATTTGCTCTTAAAAATCTATTAATATTTTTTATTTTGTATAAAATCCTTTTATAGTATAATCCTTTTTGGTAATAGTGTTCATAACGGTTATCTTTAAAATGTTGTATACTGGTTATGGAGTAATTTTGCATTTTGTCCACCATAATATAATTAATATGATAATAATCTAACACACTTACTATTTCTTGTAATCTATATGATGGCACATTACTATAAGCAGTAAAAACATGTTGCATTTTAGGCTTTGCTTTTTCCGTCTTTTCTAAATAGTGTAACTTCTGAAATGTTTTTGCAATTTTAAAATTACGATATTGTATGGTTGCTTTCATCACATATCCTAAAACAAGAGCATTCTTTCCATAAGCACGATAAAAACATTTTTCTCTATCCTTTGACATTGTTTTTATGAGTACCAGATAATTACCAAACTGTTTGTTTATTTCAAATTCAATTGTTTCTGACATTTTTTACTCCTATTCTATACACATAAGAACCACTCACCTTGTTAAGTGGTAAGATAGTACTAGAGATTTATCCCTTTCGACATTACAATGAAATCATTGTGTTACTACTAACAAAAAATCTCATCTATCTTTTCTTTAGGGTGTTTACCAAAGTCTATGAAGAGATTGCTAATTAGAATAATTTTTCCTTAAATTTGAGTTTTCCCCTCTGGAATAGCTTAAAAATTACTATTCTAGTATACTCAGAAAATAATATTCTAACAGCTTTTCTTTTTTATAGTTTCCTCTGTTGTAAAGACTTTTTTTCTTGTAAACACTTACAAGGACATAGGTTTGTTTCTATAGCTTCGGATAAGTAACTTTTAATTGCAAACAGCCAAAATTCTTTTTCTGTAATAACAAAGAAGGTAGACTGAGCAATTAGGTTGGCATATCAAAAGTTTTATAGAATCTGCAAGACTGGGCGCAAACCGCGGGAATTGGAGTTCGTTCCGCTGTTCGAATTGAACACATTGTTGGTGCTAAAGGAGCCACTACCGGTCATATAGCGTAAGTTGAAGTTAGCGTTGTTCCAGTTCGCGTTCACGCAACGCGAAGACAGCCAGAATCTATAAGCCCTTCTAGACCAAACCTTAGTCATTATCAACCCTGCCCTATCCATTCTTGTATGGAATGTAACATATGCGAAAAATCTTTTTTCCCGCATAGTGCATCACATTGTTCCATAATAGCATCTAATTTCATTTTATCGATACAATATTTTTCTGAAGCAATATATCTTTTGGAATAGGTATTTCTTTTTTTAAAATCCTGAACAATATCCTTTTTTTCTTTTACCTTAATAACATAATTTACTTTTTTGTTTTCTAATTCTAACAAAACTTTGTCTAAAGCATTTCTAGGAAAACCTGTTTTAGGAACATATACCTCTTCTTCCTTGTCCGTTTTATATCCCTTTTTAGTTAGTTTAAATCGGAATAAATAACTAAGAAGATAAGCATCTTTCCCATATACATTATAAAAATTTCCGCTTAATACTAGCAAAATAGAATTGGGATACTTTTGGTGATACTCTGTTTCCATATCTCTTATATACTCATATTTTATCATTGGTTACCTCATTGCTATTAAAATATAGCGGGCAAATAGGGTCACTCCCAAACGCCCAAGGTCGTTTAGGGAGGAAACTCTACTGCTTCACCATATTTGCCCTTAATTTCCATTTTCTATTTTGGATATTAGACTATTTAGAAACCTGCAAGACTGGGCGCAAACCGCGGGAATAGGAGTCCGCTCCGCCGTACGAATTGAACACATTGCCGGTGCTAAAGGAGCCACTACCGGTCATATAGCGTAAGCTGAAGTGAGCGTAGTACCAGTACGCGCTCACGCAACGCGAAGACAGCCAGAATTCTGTTCCTGTTTGGGCTTGCTCCTCATTTCTATTTGGTCTACTCCATAGAGCATTATATATCACCTTTAGCCCTGGGTCTGCATTATAATATTCATAAGAATAGGAATTTCTTTTATCCTCTGTTAAGTATTCTTTTATTCCTGTTGTACTTAAGTTATATTTGTCTATCTTTGCATCCGAAT
>CAKNOI010000022.1 GCA_930990125.1 uncultured Clostridiaceae bacterium
AAGCACTGTCAATGCTTATATCAATTTTGTATTTAATTAACTGTCAAATTCCCGGCTATGGTAAACCCATGTATCCCACTTTGTAATACACTGTTTTACTATTTCACTCCACATAACTTTCATCCTATTTTAATTTTGCCTCATTATATCATATTTATAAAAAATATTCATTATTTTTTTATAAATATACCCGTATAGGGCAAACATACTTTACATACCATTAAACACAGTAACTACTTTTCCAATTTAACTATAGTAAATTTGGAAAAAATGTGATATACTTATGCTAATTAACAATATTTTTTATACTAAAATTTGGGAGTGATTATTTTGAAGTTATCATCCAACAAAGAAACATTAGCAGAAAGTAAAATTATTTTGCTTTACCTACTAAACAAAATTCAAAAACCAGTCACGAATGATGTTTTATTAAAACTTGTTACCAATATTACCGATATCAATTACTTCTATTTTCAACAATTTTTATTAGACTTAATTGATTCTCGTTATGTTGCAAGCTATGTAAAAGAAGGAGACAAGGAAACAATTTATGAAATCACAAGAGAAGGAAAAGAAATTTTAGAATTAACACAAGATATTATTCCTGGAATTATTAAGTTAAAAATTGATAGTAATTTTAAAAAAGAACTAGAAACCGTAGAAGAAGAGTTTTCTATTTCTTCTGAATTCATCCCTACCGATGAAACACATTTTACCGTTACTTGTAAAGTAAATGAAAATAGTAATAGTATTTTTGAAGTAAAAATTTTTGCAGGTTCTAGAGACACAGCAAAAGCCATTTGCGATAATTGGAACCATCGTGCTATTGATATTTATCCTAAAATTATTGAATTATTAACACATGAGTATTAAGTCTTGCATGTACTTAATTATTTTGTGCTATTGCTATAACTTATCTTGCATCTCAAAAAGAGCGTATCCTTTTTGTAAGGATACACTCTTTTTTAATATTGTCTTCCCCATGTTACCATAGTTTTAGCAGGTTTTCCACAACATACGCATGTATCAGAAATATGTTCTTGTTCGAATGGAATACATCTAGAATGAGCTCCTGTCATTTCTTTTATTTTATCCTCGCATGCTTCATCCCCACACCACATTGCTTTTACATATCCTTGGTTTTCGTCTAAATTTTTAGCAAATTCCTCCATGGTTGTTGCTGTAGTGGTTCTCTTTTCTTTGATTTGTAAACATTCTTGATACATATTATTTTGAATTTCTTCTAATAAGCTTCCTAATTTTTCTTCTATTTCCGTTAAAGAAATGCTAAGTTTTTCTCCGGTATCTCTTCTTACTACCATGCAAACTCCATTTTCTATATCTCTTGGTCCTAACTCTATTCTAACTGGAACTCCACGCATTTCCCAATCGTTAAATTTATATCCTGGTGTATAATTATCTCTACTATCTAGTTCCATACGATAGGTTTTCTTTAAGGTTTGGAATAATTCTGTTGCTTTTTCTAATACTCCTTCTTTTTGCATTGCAACAGGAATAATTACGGCTTGAATTGGTGCTACTCTTGGTGGAAGTTTTAATCCTCTATTATCACCATGTGCCATAATAACACCACCAATTAGTCTTGTACTAATTCCCCAAGATGTTTGATAAGCATATCTTTGTTTTCCTTCTCTATCTTGAAATTGAATATCAAAATTCTTCGTAAAATTTTGTCCAAAGTAATGAGAAGTACCTGCTTGCAAAGCTCTACCATCATGCATTAAAGACTCTACTGTATAAGTAGCTTCTGCTCCTGCAAATTTTTCGTTTGGAGTTTTTACACCTTTTAAAACCGGAATTGCTAATAAATTTTCTATTACATCTGCATAAATGTCTAAAATTTTTAATGTAAATTCTTTTGCTTCTTCTTCTGTTTCGTGAATCGTATGTCCTTCTTGCCACAAGAACTCTCTAGAACGTAAAAATGGTCTGGTTTCTTTTTCCCAACGAAATACATTACACCATTGGTTATATAGCATTGGTAAATCTCTCCAAGAAGTAAGCCATTTAGAATATAGGGTAGAAAACATAGTTTCTGAAGTAGGTCTAATACAAAGTTTTTCTTCTAATACTTGCTGACCTCCTTCTGTTACCCAAGCCACTTCTGGGGCAAACCCTTCTACGTGTTCTTTTTCCTTGTTTAATAAATGTTCTGGAATTAGGAGTGGTAAATATACATTTTTTACTCCTATTTGTTTAAATTTTTCATCTGTATATTTTTGAATATTTTCCCAAATAGCATAGCCATAAGGTTTTATAGCAATACATCCTTTGGTATCGGTATAATCAGCAAGTTCTGCTTTGCGTACAATATCGGTATACCACTGTGCAAAATCTTCTTCTATATTGGTAATCTCTTTTACAAATTCTTTTTCTTTACTCATTTTCATTCCTCTCTTCTTTATTCACATTTGCCATATTTATTTCTTCTTCCAATGTTACCACTGGCTCTTCTATCTCCTCCCTTTCGGGATTTGGAGCCTCTTTGGTAGCTTCGGTAAACTCTTCTAATACAATTTGCTCATTTTCATCTAGTTTATATCTTGGAAGTTCTGGTAAATCTTCTAAAGAAGAATAGCCAAACATCTTAAAAAATTCACTAGATACCTGATACGTATTTGGTCTTCCTGGTGCGTCTAATCTGCCAGCTTCTTCAATTAGTCCAAATTCTAGCAATTTATAAATACTAGCATCTGCATTTACTCCACGGATAGACTCTATTTCTGCACGCGTTATTTTCGGATTGTATGCTATAATAGCTAGTGTTTCTAACGATGCAGTAGATAAGTTTGGTTTTGAACGTTTATCTAGCACCTGATAAATATATTCATAATATTCTTTTTTACTACATAATTGATAGCCGTCTTCTATGCTAATTAATTCTATTCCTCTGGCATTTGCTACATAATCTGCCTTCATGCTTTCTGCAATAGTAACAACATCTTCTGGTTCTACTTCTAAACAAATAGCAAGTTCACGCTTACTTACTTTTCTGCCAGCAGCAAATAAAACAGCCTCCATAATTGCCTTTGCTTTTTCTATTTCCATTTTTAACCCTTCTTTTTTATTTACACTACCATTATGCCACGGATTTTGGCTACTGTCAATGCTTTACATCGCAAAAAAAGACTAAAACAGATATGTTTTAGCCTAACTTTACCTATTCTTTTTTTCTATTTGTTTTTCTTTCCAAATGTTATTTCTTGAAATAAGAAA
The DNA here is from genome assembly GCA_930990125.1 of uncultured Clostridiaceae bacterium. GTDB lineage: Bacteria > Bacillota > Clostridia > TANB77 > CAG-508 > CAKNOI01. The sequence goes on from CAKNOI010000022.1 coordinate 3,238, forward strand.
TCATGTACTTTTTTAAATGTAATTTCTTGGTGTAAGAAAGCATTTATTTCATCTTCTACTTTTTGTTGTTTTGGTGTTAATTCCACTGTTATTTCTTGGAATAAGAAATTTTTAATTTTAGTCCATACACTTACTTGTGATGGTAAATTACTTGCTACTGTAAATCCATTGTTTGCTACATTAGCACCTAATTCTCCACCTACAGTGCCTGCATTTTCTTGTATTTCTGCACCAGGGATTTTATTTTCTTCCATTTCTTTTCCTCCTTTGTAATTCATAATAAAATTGTTATCATAATACTTATACTACATTTTTTGCAATTTAGCAAGTAAATTTTGCTATTTTTTTATTACAATTATATTACAGTGGCATTACAAACGTTTTTCTACTGTTACTCTCCTAGTAAAGTAAGTCCATTTGTTCCTGTAATAGTTACCTTTGTAATAGTATTTTCTAGCTGTTCTTGCGTATTTATCTTTACTTCTTCGTAATTGGTAGTATGTCCTATATAGTAGCCATCTTTGTATTCTTCCCATAATACTTCCACTACCTTGCCAAATTCCTTTTTGTTCTGCTCTTGTTGGTTTTTATCTGATAACTCTAATAACCTATTGCTTCTTATTTCTTTTTTATTTCCATCTATTTGTTCTTTCATTTGTGCAGCTTTTGTTCCGCTTCTTGGAGAATACTTAAACACATGCATTTTATAAAACTGTACCTTTTGTAAAAATTGGTAGGTCTCTTCGAATTCTTCCTCTGTTTCCCCAGGGAATCCAACAATAATATCCGTTGTAAGCGATACATTTGGATAAGCCTGTCGTAACATGGTTACCACTTCATAAAATTCCTCTGTGGTATAACGTCTATTCATTCTAGCTAATGTAGCATTACACCCACTTTGTAAGGATAAATGAAAATGATCACATATTTTTTCTAATTTCACCAATCGCTCTATAAACTCTTTTGTCATTAGTTTTGGCTCTAAAGACCCAAGACGAATTCTTTGTATGGTAGGAACTGCATTTAAGGCTTCTAGTAAATGAATTAAACTAATATTTCCCGGTAAATCTTTTCCATAGGAAGCAATATGTATTCCGGTAATAACAATTTCTTTTACTCCTTTTTTGCTTATTTCTTCTGCTTCTTTTACCACACTCTCTATTTTTCTGCTTCTTACTCTTCCTCTTGCATAAGGAATAATACAATAAGAGCAAAAACGGTCGCAACCATCTTGTACCTTAATAGCTGCCCTGTTTTTATCCGTATAGGTAATCGTACCAAAATCTTGAAACTCTCGCATTTGCATAACATCGGTCACTACTTCTTCTCTTTTCTTTTCTTTCCTATACTTTTCTACATATGCCACAATATTGTTTTTTTCGTTTGTACCTAGTATTAGATCTATTTCTGGTATTTGTTCTAACTTTTCTTTTCCCACTTGTGCATAACACCCTACTGCTACTAAGGTGCTTACAGGGTTCTGTTTTTTCGCTCTTCTTAACATTTCTCTAGACTTTTTATCCGACATATTGGTTACCGTGCAAGTATTAATAATATAAATATCGGCTTTTTCTTCAAATTCTACTAACTCATAACCATGCTCTTGAAACTGCTGTATCATGGCATTGGTTTCATATTGGTTTACCTTACATCCTAAGGTATAAAAAGCTACTTTTCTTTTTGCTTGTATTGTTTCTTCTTTTTCCATTTTTCTCATCCTTTTCTTATCTCCTGTTTTGTATCTGAAAAAAAGAGCTTTTGCTCTGCTCTTTTTATCTTCTTCTTTTATTATCTAAAGAATCTAAATTATCTAATGCTTTGCCTGTACCTAGTGCTACACAAGATACAGCATCTTGTGCTATCATCACATTAATTCCTGTTTTTTCTTGTAATAACTTATCTAGTCCATCTACTAGGCATCCTCCACCTGTCATATAAATGCCTTTATCACTAATATCGGCAGCTAGTTCTGGAGGGGTTCTTTCTAATACAGAATGTACGGCATCCACAATTAACATTGCTGGTTCTAGTAATGCTTCCATCATCTCACTAGAATATACAGTTATCGTTTTTGGAAGACCTGTAATTAAATCTCTACCACGAATATCCATTTCCATATCTTGAATTTTAGGGTATACGCAACCAATATTTACTTTTAAATCTTCTGCCGTTCTTTCTCCTATCATCATATTGTGTTTACGTTTGATATATTTTACAATTGCCTCATCAAACTTATCTCCTGCAACCTTTAGTGAAGTACTTACTACACTACCTCCTAAAGAAATAACTGCAATATCGGTAGTACCTCCACCTATATCTACTACCATATTTCCACAAGGCTTAGAAATATCAATTCCTGCACCAATAGCAGCAGCAATTGGCTCTTCTATTAAATATACCCTTCTAGCTCCTGCCTGTGTTGCAGCATCTACAACAGCTTTTTTCTCTACTTCTGTTACTTGTGAAGGAATACAAATCATAATTCTAGGAGCAAAAATAAATTTGCCACAAACCTTGTTAATAAAATACTTTAGCATTTTTTCTGTAACAGTATAGTCGGAAATAACTCCTTCTCTTAATGGTCTTGTTGCCACAATGTTGCCAGGTGTCCTACCAAGCATTCTTCTAGCTTCTTGCCCAACTGCTAAAACATTTCCACTAGTATTATCTACTGCTACAACAGAAGGCTCGCGAAGAACAATCCCCTTTCCTTTCACATAAGCAATAACAGTAGCCGTACCTAAATCTATTCCAATATCTTGACCAAAGCCAAACATGCACATCTTCCTCCCAAAATTTATTACTAGTTATATTATTACAATTTTGTTACAATTATATTACATTAAATGCAAAATAGCAATGTTTTTTTTGGAAAAAATTTAGAAATTAGAATAAGAAATGTATTAAAATAAGTCCTGAAAATATTGCATAAATTCCTTTAAAGTTATCAAATATATGTGTTCCTTCGCTAGTATCTATTACAGCTTCTTTGGTTACATTTACACGAAAGCTTTTTACTTCTTGGAAACGAAAATCTATTTCAAAATCGCGTGTTTCTCCTTGTTTTAAGTTTTCTACTTTAGCAAACTTAGTACCCAAGTCGTTATCTCTTTCTGAATAGCAATTTACCTTTACATACAATACATCAATATCTTCTCCTGTGTTATTCGTAATATTTCCCTTGATGTAACCATTTATATAGGTTGCCTTTGCCTCTGTTATTTCTATTTTAGGCGAATTTATTTCTATTGTATACTCCTCAATAGGATGATACGTAGTTTTGATATACGCAAAGGTTAAAAAATCTAAAAAAAAGTATAGCACAATAAAAATTGCCCCAAATTGTAAAAAACGTTTCAACGTATTATTCATCTTTTTATCCCCATTTCTTGCTAATCTACGAATATTGTACCAAATTTTTAGCAAAAAGTCAATTTATGTAAAACGCTCTTACCTAATTGGTTAATAGGATTAGTAAAATAAGTAAAAGACTAGAAAGTATTTGTTTTCTAGTCTTTTTAGTCTTCTTGTTACTAATCCCATTTTATGTAGTATGTTACATTTTTCTAAATACTCCAATTACTTTACCGAGTATCTCGCAATTTGGTACAATAATTGGATCCATTGTACTATTTTCTGGTTGTAAGCGTATATGGTCTTTTTCTTTGTAAAAAGTTTTTACAGTTGCCTCATCTTCTATTAATGCTACAACAATCTCGCCATTGTTTGCTGTGTTTTGTTTTTTTACTAAAATGTAGTCACCATTTAAGATACCAGCTTCTATCATACTTTCTCCACGAACGGTTAGCATAAAGCTTTCGCTGTTTCCTACAAAGTCTACTGGAATTGGGAAAGTATCTGTTACATTTTCTACTGCTAAAATAGGTGCACCTGCTGTAATTTTACCAATAACAGGAACTTCTACAAGCTCTTTTCCAGAATAAAAGTCTTTTCCTTCTTGGGATGGAGTTTTGCCATTTTCGCTTTTTAATAATTTTAAAGTTCTTCCTTTTTGATTTTCTTTTTTAATATAACCTTTTTGTTCTAATTTTGCTAAATACCCATGTACGGTTGCGGTAGAACTTAAGCCCACTGCCTTTCCAATTTCTCTAACAGAAGGTGGATAAGAATTTTCTTTTACTTGTTTTTCTATAAAACGTAAAATTGCTTTTTCTCTTTTACTTAGCACGTTTGAATCTTTCTTTTTCAAAATAACACCACTCCTAATTTCTTTATTTGACAATATCTTATCATACAAACATTTAAATGTCAAACAAAAGTTTTAAAAAAGTTTCTTTTTTCTAACGTGCCAACTGTTTTTTCGTTTTACATTCTACTTAATACCATAATAAAATTAGAAATTAAAACCGTATTCATTAGTCCCATAATAACGGTTAATAGCAAGATGCCAGAAAAAGCTCTATTTTGTTTGATAAAACGTTTTAACTTGCTTGTCCTCTTTTTTTGTACCTCCAAACGATTTTCGTCTTCATAATAACGCACCTCAAAAATCTCATCTTTTGCATGTTCCATATTAAAATCCCCCCATTTATATTTTCTCTATTATTACTATATGCAGAAAGGATTTTAAATATTCCAAAAATCGTTCTTTGTTTTTAGACACTTTTCCCTTATTCTTTTTCTAGTTCTTCTTTTATGGTCCTTGCCATCTTTTCATTAATGCCTTGTATACTACTTATTTCCTCTATAGATGCTTCTTTTATTTTGGTTATACTTCCAAACTTTTTAAGTAATGCCTGTTTTTTTACTTCTCCAATTCCTAAAATAGCATCTAAACTAGATTTTGTTATTTCCTTATCACGCAATTTTTTATGGTATTCTATTGCTGTATGATGCACTGTATCTTGAAACAGTGTAATTTGTTTTTTTAATTCTTCTGAAAGAGGCAGTTCTACTCTATTTTCATCTATTAAAGCCCTTGTGGTATGCTTTTCATTTTTTACCATACCAAACACCGGAATGGATAACTGATATTCCTCTATAACCCCTTTTACCGCTCTTAGTTCTGTAATTCCTCCGTCTACAAAAATAGTATCTGGAAGTTCTCCAAAAGCTCCTTTTGGGTTTTCTATGGAATGTTTTAACCTTCTTCTTACTACCTCTGCCATACATTTAGGGTCATCTTGCCCTTCTACTGTTTTAATGCGAAATCTTCTGGATAAGTTCTTTTTTATCACTCCATCTTGCATCACACACATACCAGCCACAATATGGCTTCCAGCAATATTAGAAATATCATAAGTTTCTATTTTTCTTGGTAGTTTATCCATTTGTAATACTTCTTTTAACTCTTTTACAATATTATATTTTTCCTGATAGCTATTTTCCAAAGTGATTTTTGCGTTTTGTTCTGCCATTTCTACAAATCTTAATTTTTCTCCTTTTTTTGGAAAACGCAATTCTACCTTTCTTCCTGCCATACTGCTTAGCCATTCTTCTATTAGTTCTTTTTCTGCTAGTTCCTCACGAAGCATAATCTTATGCGGAATTCCAGGTCTATCCATATAATATTGCTTAATAAACTCTGCTAAAATTTCCTTATTTCCTTCATCTTGCATATTTTCTAAAAAATAATGCTCTCTTCCTATCATTTTACTAGAACGTACAAAAAATATTTCAATACATACTTTTAAATCGTTTTTCCAAAGTCCAATCACATCGATGTCATTTTCTGAAATATTAGAAACCTTTTGCTTTTCTGAAATATTTTGAATGGCTATCATGGTATCTCGGATAGATGCTGCTTTTTCATAGTTTTGTTTTTCTGATGCTTCTTGCATATCTTGTTTTAGTTTTTTAATAACACCATCTGTTTTGCCTTCTAGTAAGTCTATAATTTGCTCTATTTGCTTATGATACTCTTCTTTTGTAACATAGCCCACACAAGGAGCTGGACACCTTTTAATATGATAATTTAAGCATGGTCTGGTAGTAGATTTAAAATTTCTACACTGCCTTATTGGAAATTTTTCACGAATAAAATTTACCATTTCCTTGGCACTACCACTATTGGCATACGGTCCAAAATATTTTGCTCCATCATTTACAATTCTTCTAGTAGTAAATACATTTGGGAAATCGGATTTTACATCTATTTTGATATAGGGATATGTTTTATCATCTTTTAAGAGTACATTAAATTTAGGCCTATTTTTTTTTATTAAGTTACATTCTAAAATTAAAGCCTCAGCTTCGTTATCTGTTACAATATATTCAAAATGATCTATTAAAGACACCATTTTTTGGATACGTGCCGTTTTATTATTCTTACGAAAATATTGTCTTACCCTATTTTTTAGTACCACCGCTTTACCTACATAAATAATGGTATCGTCTTTATCATGCATAATATATACCCCAGGTTTATTGGGTAATTTTTTTAATTCTGCTTCTATGTCAAACATAATCTCTTCTTTCACCTCTTTTACCATATTCCTATTTATTATAGCATAGTCTTGTGGCTTTTTTCAAAAATTTTTTTCTTTTCTCTTGTCACATTTTGCAATTTGTTGTAATATAGTATAGTAAAATTAAAAAGCATTTCGTAAACAATCTACTTTAAAAGGAAGGAGGATTTTAGAATTGAAAGTTAGCGCCTGGACAATTACTGTTTTTACGGTAGTTGTTGACGAGGATTAGAACTTATCGAAAGACTCGGCGGATGGTTCTATGGCATACTTACTGTCATGAAGTAATTTTGTAAAACCTAATAGCAATATTAGAACAAAGAAAATTACCAAGTAAGTTTTTTTAGCAAGCCAAAATGTTTACGAACCTTTTTAAGTGTTATTTATAATTTAAGGAGGTTTTTTTACTATGTGTGGAATAGTAGGTTACATTGGCACCAAAAAAGCGTGCCCAATATTAATAAATGGATTATTAAGACTAGAATATAGAGGATACGATTCTGCTGGTATTTCTACCATCGAAGACGGATATGTATCTTTAATGAAAAATAAAGGAAGGGTTATGAATTTATATGACTTAGAAGGAATTGATGATTTAAATGGTTCTATTGGTATTGCTCATACTAGATGGGCAACGCATGGAAAACCATGTAAAGAAAATTCTCATCCTCATATGGATAATAGCAATACCTTTTCTGTTGTACATAATGGTATTATCGAAAATTACAATGAATTAAGAGATTTTCTTACCAAAGAAGGATATTCTTTCCGTTCTCAAACCGATACAGAGGTAATCCCTAACTTAATTCATTATTATATCAATCAGGATACACAAAAAGATACCATGGCATTTTTGCGAGCAGTACAAAAAACTTGTAATGCGATGCAAGGAAGCTTTGCTATTGAAGTTATCTCTTCTCTTTATCCAGACAACATGATTGTGGTACGTAAAGATAGCCCACTTGTTATTGGAAAAGGAAAAAGAGAATTTTATATTTGTTCTGATATTCCTGCTATTTTGTCCTTTACCAGAGACTTTTATCTGCTAAATGATTATGAATATGTTCTTCTTTCTCGCGATGAAGCAAAATTTTATGATAAAGAGTTAGCACCTATTACAAAGGAATTAAAAAATATTGAATGGGATGCAAGTTCTGCTGACAAGGATGGTTTTGAAGACTACATGCTAAAAGAAATTTTTGAACAGCCAAAATCTATTCGCGAAACCATTGGCGCTAAGCTAAAATCTAATGAAGCTATCGCGTTTGAGGACTTATCCCTTAGTAAGGATTATTTAACCTCTCTCCATAAAATTTATATTATAGCTTGTGGAACAGCAATGCATGCAGGTCTTGGTACCAAAGCTCTTTTTGAAAAGTTTTGTCACATTCCAACAGAAGTAGATATTGCTTCTGAATTCCGTTATCGTGACCCATTAATTGATGACAAAACATTATGTATTTATATTAGTCAATCTGGAGAAACAGCAGATACCATTGCAGCAGTAAAACTTGCTAAATCCAAAGGAGCAAAAACTCTTGCAGTATCCAATGTAATTGGAAGTAGCATTACTAGAGAAGCTGATTATTGTATTTATACACATGCAGGTCCAGAAATTGCTGTAGCTTCCACAAAAGCTTATACAGCACAACTTGTATTACTTAGTTTGCTTGCTCTTTATATGGCTGAAGTATTACAAGAAAATAGCAATTCTGAAATAGAAAACATAAAACAAGAATTATTATTGCTTCCTACTAAGATAGAAGAAATTTTAAAAAATACAAAACCAGTTCAAGACTTTGCTAAAAAAATATATAAAGAGTCTGATATGTTCTTTTTAGGAAGAGGTGTCGATTATGCCGTTGCATTAGAAGGTTCTTTAAAATTAAAAGAAATTTCTTATATTCATTCCGAAGCTTATGCTGCTGGTGAATTAAAGCACGGACCAATTGCACTTATTGAAAATGGTGTTACCGTTATTAGTATGATTACTAACCCAGATTTAGCTGCCAAAACTATTAGCAATATTCAAGAGGTAATTACTCGTGGAGCTAAAACAATGGTGGTTACCAATCAAGAATTAGAAAATAAAGGATTTGATTTTATTTATACCATTCCAAAAACACATCCAATGCTTTCTCCTGTACTATCTGTTGTACCTTTGCAACTACTTTCTTACTACATTTCAAAAGAAAAAGGCTTAGATGTAGATAAGCCAAGAAATCTTGCAAAATCTGTTACCGTTGAATAAAGAAAAGAAAAAAGGCTAGTTCTTTTACAGAATTAGCCTTTCTTGTTTTTTAGTTATAACACAAGTTTTAATACAATTAGTAAAATTGCTCCTGGTAATCCTAATATTCCTATTACAATAGATGTTACTAGGTTTAATCCAATATGAAATCCAAAAGCGCCTCCAATAAGATTGATAAACCAAATTAGGAGTGCTCCCAATATGGAATTTACTATTAACTTTAAGATACTTTTTAAAGGCAATACAAATATTCTGCCAAAAAGGAATAAAAAAATAATACAAGCAACATAAACAAGAATCGTATTTCCTTCCATCCTTTTCACCTACCTCTATTTCATTTTTATGAACTAGGTAGGACAAATATTCCTTTCTTATGCTTCATTTAAACGAATCTCTATCTCACTAATCATATCTAAGGCGATACCATTCTTTTTCGCTTTTTTTACTAAATAATCTAGTTTAGAACGCATTGCTTTTATTTGATAGGTATAATAGTCAATAAGTTCTGATTCTGCATATTCAAAATTACGATTGGCAGCATCTAGCTCTCTTTTGCTTTTCATAATACTTACCAAAAGCTCCATCTTCTTTTGTTCTGCTGTTTTTTCTATCACTTTACTTTCTTTTAAATATTCAGGATGCATGTTTTCTCCTCTCTTTCTTATTACTAGTATATTCCATTTTTGCCTATTTTATACAAAAAGAGCAAACAAAAAATCATCTTAGCTTTTAAGATGATTTTTTGGCTATTTGGAATTTATATGTTTATTTAAATAACTTCTTCTTTTTCTTCTACTGGTTGTTCTGTTTCTTCTTTTTTTCCTTCTTCAATGATTTCTAAACTACTAACAGATACTTCATAGGCAACTCTTGTTTCTACTGTTCCGTCTTCATGTTTCTTTTCATATGGTCTAGATTGTACTCTACCTACTATTTTTATTTCTGTAGCAACTTCCATGTCTTGACAGAATCTAGCATTACGTCCCCAACAAATACATGGGATATAATCGCTTTTGTTGTATGCTCTATTAACAGCAAGTAATACATCTGCAATTTCTCTTCCAAATGGTGTTTTACGATAAATTGGTTTTTTGCAAATATAGCCACATAATGTTACCTCATTAGAAACATTATCTTTGCTTGGTGTAATATCTTCGTCTTCTGGTAAAAACTCAATATCTTTTGCAAATACGGTAAGTACTAATCTGTTTTTCTCTGTTTCGTAACTATTATAAGATCTAAATTGACCTTCTATAATTACTTTGGTTCCTATGCTCAAATCTTGTTTGGTAAGTAATCTTTCAGATACCGTTACTGGTATCATATCTGCCATTCCACTTAGTCTTGCTACTTCTAGATTAAATACATAAAACTTTTCTCCATAGATTTCATGACTAAAGTTTTTCTCACTTGTAACTTTTCCCACCAATCTTAAGTGGTTGTTATCTCCATAATTTGTACTCAATTTTATTTCCTCCCTTAACTTTGTTTCTCTATTTGTAGTTTATTCATCCTGTTTTGTTTTTAGACTCATTTTAGTTTACATTTCCTATTATACTACCTTTTTTTGGATTTGTCTACATAAAATGTTAATTTTTTATAATTTTTCTATTTTTTATAGGCATTTTATCTTGTTTTGCCTTCTATATAGGTCATTATTTCTTTATGCTAAATAATGATATTTCTTTGTCCATAAATCAACACACCAATCATACTGCCCATTATCACCTCTATATCTCTTTGCTGATTTTTATCTTGTACCTCTATGCTAAGTTCTTGTGCCTCTATGGTTTGCCCGGTTAATATCTTGCATATTTCTTTGGATACAAAGGAGTATGTTTTCTTCTTCGATACTAGAAATAGTAACAGTTGATTTTGGATTAAATCCATACGTAATTACCGTTAGTTCCATATTTTGTAGTACACTTACATTATACCTCATATCTGCATTTATAATCAAATATTTCGTATTTCTTAAGATATTTTTTAAATATTCTTCTTTTTTTAGTTCTTTTGTCATAACAATGGTTTCAAATTTGATATTACGAATATTTTCTATATTGTTATCGGTAATAGTAAATACGGTTATTTTTTGTTTGTTTAAATTTTTTTCCAATATCGTTTTAGCATATTTCACTTTACTGCTTTCTGCAATTACCCCAATAAAAGCCATTTGTTCCTTCTCCTTTTTTGGTTTCTTTCGTTAGTATTTCCAATTTTAACTAGAATATTCTGTAGTAAGTCACAAGTTTTCCTTATCCTTCTTTTTTTAGTTTTTGCACTCCATTTGCATCTATCTCATCATTTTGCGAATAAATTAATTCAGATACTGGAACAATGGTATATCCTTTTTCTTTGATACTTTCTATTATCATTTCCAAACTTTCTGCTGTATATTTTGTACCATTATGCATTAAAATGATACTTCCTTTGGTTAGTTTTTCGTTAATTCTTTCTATCATTTCTTTTCCGGTAAGTCCTTTATAATCTAAAGTATCAATATTCCATTGTATCACTTTGTGTTTTTCTGCAGTAGCTGCTTTTATTACGGTATCATTATATTCTCCATAAGGTCCTCGATACAGTGATGTTCCTTTTCCTGTAATTTGCTTTATTTTGTTTGAACACTCTTGTATTTCTTTTCTATTTTGCTCATAAGACATAGAATTTACATGTGGATGTGTATTAGAATGATTTCCAATTTCATGACCAGCATCTGCAATTTTCTTTACTGCCTCTGGATATTTTTCTACCCAATCGCCTACCATAAAAAATGTAATCCTAACATTTTCTTTTTGTAAGGTTTCTAATATAAGGTCAATATCCTCCGCACTCCATGCACAGTTCATACTAAGAGCCACTTGTTTTTCTTGCCTATCTACTTGATAAATTGGTACTAACCTATTGGTATAACTCGATGTTTGTATAGTTTGTGCATTCATATGGTTTGTAAGTGCCATACCAAAGGTAAGTAAAATAGCTACCGTACTTAGTGCTACCATATAGGAATATATTTTTCTTTTATTCATTACAAAAAACATAAACTTCCTCCTACCACTTTTAAAGGATACTTGCTTTTAATATATATGTCCAAAATCAAACTTTATTCCTATTTAATCATAAATTTTCCTAGGATACTATTATTACCTCCCATATTACATTTTATATCTGTTTCTATCAATTCAAAAAGAGTTCAGCTCTTTTTGCTAAACTCTCTATTTTTATTTGTTATTTTTTAATTATATAATTTAGTCTTAGACTATTTTCATTTTAAATCCATATATTCCTGTTTCAATATACTATAAATATGTTTATCATAATATTGTCCTTTGTAATGAGCTGCATCTCTTAGTGTTCCCTCATACTTTAATCCATTCTTCATTATAACTTTCCCAGATGCAATATTTTCTTTGACGTGTTCCATTTGAATTCTATGTAATTTCATAGTTTCGAAACCAAATTTTATTACTTCTCTTAATGCTTCAGTAGCATATCCATTATTCCAATAATCACAACTTATTGCATATCCAATTGCTGCACAATTTGCTTTTGTGTCCCACTTTCCAAAATCTATACTTCCTATTACTTTGTTGTTTTCCTTTAATTCTATAGCCCAAGAAGACAGGTTACCTTCATTATACCTTTGTATTTTAGAATTAATAAACTCTACTGCTTCCTTTCTGTCCGTATATGCATACCACGGTACATATTTATCAATATTTTTATTACTTGCATATTCAAATAAGTCATCTACGTCTGTTAATTTAAATTTTCTCAAGATTAACCTACTTGTTTCTAATGTAGGAAAATTTCCAAAAACATCTTTTATTTCCATTGTATTCCTCCCTATATGGATATATATTTTATTTTATTATAATCACATTTATCTTTTAAAGTTTCACCTATTTCTATTATAATAGGATTATTTTTAAATTTCTTTTCTATTTTTTGAATCGGTATTTTCTTAAACTCATCATGCATTACACTAAATAAAATCAAATTAACATTATTAATATTATCAAAATCTACAAAATGTAATTTTTTATTTTTTAATGCCTTTCTATTAGCCAAATTATCATAAACAAACGTTTCAATACCCATTTGTTGTAGTTTATCTATAATATCAAGTACTTTGCTATTTCTTATATCATCTATATTTGCCTTATATGTTATTCCCATTATTAATATTTTATTTCCTTCATTTTTTTGTAATTCATCTATGATTATTTTTACAATTTTATTTACCATATTTTCATTAATATGTCTAGCTGTTTGAACTATATTACTTCCTACATTTAGTTTTTCTGCTAATGCTATATAATAATATGGATCTACCGATATACAATGTCCTCCAACAAGTCCCGGATAACATTCATAAAAGTTCCACTTTGTTCTGGCAGCTTTAATGACATGGTATATATTTATGTCTAATTTCTCACAAAGATTCTCAAATTCATTCATCAGAGCTATATTTACATCCCTTTGAGTATTTTCTATCAATTTTGCTGCTTCTGCTGTTTTTATGTTATCTGCTTCATATACATTTTCTATTATCATTCCGTATATTTTTTTCATTTCTTTCGTTATAGTTTTATTACAGCCTGCAACTATTTTTGTTGTATTTTTTAAATTATGAATTTTATCGTTAGGATTTATTCTTTCAGGAGAATAGCCAATAAATATATCTTTATTATATCTTAACTTTGAATTTCTTTCAATAATTGGGACGCAAATATTTTCCGTAACACCAGGATACACAGTAGACTCATATATAACTAAGTCATTAGCTTTTAATATTTTTGATATATTTTCTGTTGCTTTTATTACACAATTTAAATCGGGTCTATTGTTTTCATCTATTGGGGTAGGAACTGCTATTATATAACAACTACAATTTTTTATTTGGTTTAACTTATCTGTAAAGAACATTTTTTTATATTGACTTTTATATTTTTCAATTTTATCTTTGTCTAAATCATATCCTATAACATTTATTTTTTCTGAAAATAAGGTAGCTAATGGAAGCCCAACATATCCAAGTCCTATAATACAAATGCTTTCTTGCTTTGATAATAAATTATTAAATATGTTCATTATCTTTCTTCCTCCTTTTCTTGTTCTCTTTTTTTCCCTGCCATTTGTCCGCAAGCTCCTGCAATATCTTGTCCTTTACTAATACTTATTGTGGCTTCTAAACCATTTTCTTTCAGTTTATTTTCAAATTCTTTTGCTTTCTCAATGCTTGTTCTCTTAAAAGGTAACTCTTCAATTTCATTATATAATAAAATTTGAACTTTAAATATATCTTTATCAAGAATTTTTGTTAATTGTTGTAAGTGTTCATCAGTATCATTAAAATCTTTCAATAATAGATAACTAGCTTTTATCTTTTTTCCTATAATGTCTCTTTGCTTTTCTTCATAATAATATTTGCAAGCACTAAGTACATCTTCTAGAGGATATCTATTATTCATTGGTACTAATCTACTTCTCTCTTCGTTAAAAGGTGAATGTAATGAAAAGAACAAATCATATTTAGTATCATCGTTAGCTAATTTTATAATATTTTCTGGCACACCAGATGTAGAAAGTGAAGCATGTTTTATAGGTAACATTTTAATTGCCTGATGATAAAAATTTCTTACTTCTTCATAATTATGTAATGGTTCGCCCATTCCCATTAAAGCAACGGATGTAAAGTTTCTAATATTTTCTCCACTTTTTTTTCTTCTTCTAAAATTTTTGCTATAGTTTCTAACATCTCTGTACTTTTTAAATTTCTATTAAATCCTAATTTACCAGTTGCACAAAAAGCACATCCAACACTACATCCAATTTGTGTGGACACACATATTGAACTTTCTTGAATACCATCTACTGGATAAAAATATATAGCTTCAAAATTTCCCTTCTCACTTTTTCCATCATTGAATAAATATTTACTACTTCCATCTATGGATTTTACTCTCTCTATTTTTCTAACCATATTTTTACCTCTTTATTAATTCTTTTTTTAACTTATTTGCCATAAAAACTTCTGTTTTCTCCATGGATTCTCTGGTACATCCTCCTAAGTGTGGAGTTATTAAGACTCTATTACTGTTAGCAGCAAATTTTAGTAATTTATTTTTTCTTATTTCTTTTCTCGCTTCATGGTTTAATACATCTACAGCAGCTTTGATTACCTTATCTTCTTTAATTGCTTGTATTAAATCTCGTTCATTTACCAATTCACCTCTTGCAGTGTTTACGAAATAAATAGGTTTATCTATTAGATTAAATAATTTTCTGTTAATCATATTGATGTTTTCTTCTTCATAATTTACATGAAGTGTAACAATGTCAGATCTCTTAAATATATCTTCTAATGTAACTTTTTCTATATATGTTGGTATTCTTTTCTCTTTTTTTTCACAAACTAATATATTTGCGCCAAAACACTTTAAATATCTAGCGACAATTTTTCCAATCCTTCCATATCCAATGATTCCAACTGTTTTTCCGTAGATTTCATTTCCTTTAAAATAATCTCTATCCCAGCTATAATCATCAACAGCATTAGATGCATTTTTTATATTTCTTAATAATGCTAACATACAAGTAATAGTAAATTCTGGAGTTGCTCTAACACTTTGTAAAAATCTTTCTTCGCCTTTTAAAGACAAGATTTTTATTTTTTTCTTCTTAGTGTATTCTAAATCAATGCAATTCAATCCTGTTGTAGCAGTGACTATATATTTAATTTTAGTATTTTCTAAAATTTCTTTATCAATATAATTTTTTAATCTTATCCATATTACATCTACATTGTCTTTAGCATATTTCTTTAATTCTTCTTTGTTTAAATCTTTTGAAACTATTTCTACGCCTTCTATACTTTCAAGAATCTGTAATGCCTTTTTTGAAAAATCCTTATTCTCTACAATCAGTATCTTCATTTCTATCTTCTCCAATATTTTCTTTTTCTAATTTTTCAATTAGCCATTGTGGTAAATCAATACCTTTTTTAGAATATTCTTTTTGTATTAATTTGCAAATATCCATATCTTGCATCCACAATAATTGTGGACAAAATTTTCTATATAAGGCAAGTTTATATTCTTCATAGGCTTGTAATGACTTTTCATGTAATTTTAATTTATTATAGACAAACAATGCTTTATCATCATATGTCATTGTCCTCTTGGCTTTTTCAATTCCATCTAATAATATTTCATAATCACTTTCATCCATAACATTTAAATCGACTCTAATATTTTCTCCCCAAATAAATCTAAACAAAT
This sequence comes from uncultured Clostridiaceae bacterium, assembly GCA_930990125.1. GTDB lineage: Bacteria > Bacillota > Clostridia > TANB77 > CAG-508 > CAKNOI01. Next base: position 19,200 of record CAKNOI010000022.1, read on the forward strand.
ATCTTGTACTTTCTAATTTTGCTGGTCTCTCTCCTCTATATTCCATATATTTTTCAATTTGTTTTTTTATTTGCAGTTTTTCATCTTTCTTTACCTTTATAGCATAATCAATATCACTCGTCGGAATATCTATTTCCATAGCTACTGATCCAACTAATGCAGGATATTTACCTGTCTTTTCTAGAATATACTCTCTTATCCTTCTGTCAAAATATAATATTCTGTTAGTTTTATTCATTTGTTCATAAACTTTTCTTGCTTCAATAATTTTATTTTCCATATTTATTTTACCTTTTCTTTTATTAATTTTAGTATATTGATAGCGTCTTTTAGTTCTTTGATATTTTGACAAATACTAAATCTAAAATGAGTATCATACTGGCTGAACACTTTACCTGGTATTAAAACCAAATTTTTAGTTATCGCATATTTACAAAATTCTGTGGCAGTCATATTTAACTCTTTTGGGACTTCTACAAAAAAGTAAAATCCACCTTCTGAATTTGATATATTATAGTATTTTGATAAATTATTTTTTACATATTTATGTCTCTCTTTATATGTATCAATAAATAATGTCATATCTGTATCTAATGCTTCTATAGCCCCATATTGGATGATAGAAGCAGCAGATGTATAAATTTGTGCTTGTATTCTGGTCATTCTTTCTACTATGATTTTGTTTGCTATTGCATACCCTAGTCTCCAGCCTGTCATTGCATATGATTTCGAAAATCCATTTATTACAATTACATTATTATAAATATCAGCTAAGTTTATCTTTTCTTTTGAAAAATTATAGTCCTTATATATTTCATCATAAATAACTACAAGATTATTGTTCCTAGCATATTGTAATATTTCTTCTAATTCGTTATTTTTTAGTAATACTCCTGTTGGATTGTTTGGAGAATTAATAATTATACCTTTAGTTTTGGGCGTTATATATCTTTTTATTTTTTCTACGCTTAATTTAAAATCTGGATATGTATCTACAATACTTGGTCTAATGTTGAGAATCTTAAGCATTTCTATATATTGTACATAATACGGATCTGCAATTAAGATTTCATCTTGCTCATTAAAACATGTTGTTAATGCTATAAAAATTGCTGCTGTAGCCCCCGGTGTTATAACTACATCTATATCACTATTTTTAATGTTTTTCTTTTCGAGTATTTTTCTTCTTAATTCATCTATTCCTTGTGTTGGGGGATATTTATTTTTTCCTTCTTTTGCTGCTAAATACATAGCTTCTATAATATTACTTGGTACATCAAAATCAGGTTGTCCTACAGATAAATTTATTGATTTTATCATATTTTGAGATAATTCTGACATTTTTCTAATTCCAGAGCCATCTACTATTCTAGCTCTATTTGAAATAAAGTCTTCAACTTTCATATTATTCTCGTATAATCAATTATATAGAAATATTAATCTATTTAATTGATTAATCC
>CAKNOI010000023.1 GCA_930990125.1 uncultured Clostridiaceae bacterium
AAGCACTGTCAATGCTTATATCAATTTTGTATTTAATTAACTGTCAAATTCCCGATTCTTTATATATTATTGGTAAAATTTATAAATAAAAAGAAGTTTTGAAAAATTTTATACTTTTTTGTAAAAAACTATTGAATATTCTTTTATTTAATAATATAATGTAGACTGCAAAAGATAAATTAGAGGAGAAGTTTTATGGAATTGGTTAAAAATATATTTTTTAATACAGATAAACTCGTAGGAAATACAAAAGTTAAAATCTCATATACAGGTAAATTTTTTCAAGATAATTCAGAAGAAGTATATCTTCATTATGGATTTGGTTTACAATGGGATAATTTAAATGATATAAAAATGGAAAAAACAGATTTAGGTTTTCAAGCAGAAATTGAATTATGTGAGATGGAAACTTTAAATTTGTGTTTTAAGAATGAAAAGAATGAATGGGACAATAATGAAGGTCAAAACTATATTTTCCCAATCGAAAAGATAGAAACTGCTTTAGTATTAGCAGATGAGAAAACAAATATTGGTGCTCCAAGAAGATTAAGAAAATCTTATTTATGGGGTAAAAAAATACGTATTGCTTTATATAAAATCATTACGTATTTACCAAAAACCATTATGGGTAATTTTAAAAGAAAAATAACAAATTAATAACTATTACTATGTGTAATATAAAATTTTAATTTTGTTTCCTTATTTAAAAAAGAAGAAGATTAGCTCTTCTTCTTTTTTAAATATTCCATCCTCCATTTACGGATATAATTTGTCCTGTTGTATAATTGTCTTCTATAAGCCATTTTAAGCAAGGATATAAATCCTCTGTTTTTCCTATTCTATGTAATGGAATTTCGTCTAAAATAGCCCCTATTTCCTCTTTGGTTAATCCATCGTTCATCGATGTTTGAATGATTCCAGGAGCAATAGCATTTACTCGAATATTACTTGGTCCTAATTCTTTGGCAAGTGCCTTTGTTAATCCATTCATTCCTGCTTTTGAAACAGAATATGCCACTTCACAAGAAGCTCCTGTTATCCCCCAAATAGAAGAAATATTGATAATAGAGCCTTCCTTTTGTGAAATCATATAACGACTTGCTTCTTGACTCATAAAAAAGGCTGAGCTTAAATTGGTAGCAAGAATGGTATTCCAATCTTCTTCTGTGACATCCGTAAATAAACTTATTTTATCTATCCCTGCATTGTTAATGAGTACATCTATCTTTTGATATTTTTGTATTGCAAATTCTACCAACGCCTTTGCCTCTTCTTTTTTAGATACATCTGTTTTTACAATATCTATATTCTTATTTTCTGCTTTTAGTTTTTCTTGTATTTCCTTTGCCTCTTTTTCGGAATGATAATAATTTAAAATTACTTGATACCCATCTCTTGCTAATCTTTCTACAAAGCATGCTCCAATTCCTCTAGAACCACCTGTTACTATTACAACTTTTGATTTTTCCATTTTCTTTTTCCTTTTTATCATTTTTTATATAGTAGTTTTCCTATACATGTAGTTTCGACACATGTACAGGTCTGCCTTGCTAACCGCACAGCCCAAGGTAATTTAGTCCTTGTTATATAGCAAAAAGCTAGACAATCTGTTTGAAAGTCTAGCTTTAAGTTTGGAGCCACTTGTCCGACTTGAACGGACGACCTACTGATTACAAGTCAGTTGCTCTACCAACTGAGCTAAAGTGGCGTTGGTGACCCCGACGGGAATCGAACCCATGACTCCGCCGTGAAAGGGCGGTGTCTTAACCGCTTGACCACGGGGCCAAATTGGTGAGCCATCGCAGACTCGAACTGCGGACAACTTGATTAAAAGTCAAGTGCTCTACCACCTGAGCTAATGGCCCATAAAAATCTCACCATATCCGTGGCTGCTTGATTATTTTACTATATTTTTTTCTTCTTGTCAACCACTTTTTTAAAAAAATCGCAAATTTTACACTTTTTTTGTTGTTTTAAGAAATTTTTATAGCTACATTCCATAAAATCCTTAAAAAAATAAAATATCTTTTACCAAATTTTATGGAATGTAGTATCTTCTATCTTGTTTTTCAATCTTCTGGCTTACGCATTTAATTCTTGTATTAGTTCTTCTACTTCTATTCCGTGTACATCACATGCTTCTTCTAATGTTTCTTCTCTAGAAGCTGGACATCCTAAACAATGCATACCAGCATTTAATAAAATTTCTGCTTTTTCTGGATATTTTTCTAATAATTCTCCTATTTTCATTGTTTTTTCTATCATTTTGAGTAACCTCCTTTTTTATCTTATCTTTTTTAATTTGTTTTATTATTTTACCATATTTTTTAAAAAAAGTATAGACAAAATTTTTATTTTGTAGTATTATGGTAAATAATGGAAGCGAGGTGGATTTTATTTCTTCTTTAATTATTATCTTTTTTATTCTACTTATTTTGAATCTTTTTATCGTTTTTTATACTATCTACACCCTATTTTCTGTTTTTCTTTTTCAAACAAAACAAGGTTCCAAATTAACATTTAAAAAGTTTTAGTTAGGAGGTTTCTTTTTGCGAAAACAATTACTTATTACTTTACTTTTGTCTGGCTTACTCTGCCTTCTTGGATATGCTATTTTTTATCCTATTTTCTATTCTACTACCATTATCATTCCTTTTGCCATTCATCCTTTTAATATTGTACAAGAATATCCCACTGCTTGGAAATGGATAAAATGTATTTTTGTTATTTCTTATTTTCTTTCTTCTTTGATTCTTTCTCATATGCTAACTATGATTTTTTTCTCCCGTTCTTCTAAAACAATAAAAGGAAAAGAGGAAACTGAAATTTCCGATTCTTCTTTGCAATTACTATTGGGAAAAAATATGGAAAATAAGTCTGTATTTCTTTCGCAAAAAGCATTATTCCAAAACATCTTAATTACGGGAACTATTGGAACAGGGAAAACCAGTAGTAGTATGTATCCTTTTACCAAGCAATTACTGTATTATAAGGCAGCATATAAAGACCAAAAATTAGCCATACTTATCTTAGATGTAAAAGGAAATTATTCTTCTATGGTAAAACAATATTGTAAAGAATGTAATCGTTTAGAGGATTTGTCTATTATTTGTTTAGGAAAAAAAATAAAATATAATCCTTTGGATAAGCCACATTTAAAACCTGCCATTCTTGCTAATCGTTTACGTACTATTTTAACCCTATTTTCTCCCAATAACACAGAAGACTATTGGTTAGATAAATCCGAAGAAGTGCTAAGAGAAGCTATCAAACTTTGTAGATTATATAATCATCAATACGTTACCTTTGAAGAGATTCATAAAATTATTACTTCGTATGAATATTATCAGGAAAAAGTAAGTTATCTCAAAAATCTATTTTTATCCCATACCTTTTCTTCTTCACAAGAATATGATCTTTTAACTGCCTTACAATTTTTTGAAAAAGAATTTTTTTCTTTAGATATTCGTACTCTTTCTATTTTAAAATCTGAAATTACCCGCATTACCAATGTTTTTGTATCCGACTATGAAATTCTATCAACTTTCTGTCCAAAACAGGAGGAAATTTCGTTTCATGGATTCCAAGAAGTATTAGAAAAAGGAAAAATTGTTACATTACAAATGAATATTGCAGAATACAAAAATCTTTCTAAAATTATTGCAGCATATTTAAAACTAGATTTTCAGACAGAAGTTTTGTTACGTTTAAAAAATAAGTCTACTGATTTTCGTCCTTGCGCTTTTATTTGTGACGAATATCATGAATATGCCACTACTACAGATTCGTTATTCTTTTCACAAAGTAGAGAAGCAAAATGTATTAATATTGTTGCTACCCAAAGTTACACTTCTTTACTAAACACCTTACATGATAAATCTGCTGTAGAAGTTATTTTACAAAGTTTAACAAATAAACTCTGGTTTCGCAATGATGATTTATATACTATTGAATCTTGTCAAAAACAATTAGGAAAAGAAGAAAAGATAAAAGTTTCACAAAATGTGTCGGAAAACGCGCAAGAAACCAATATCAATTATTTGACACTTTCTTTGGATTCTAAAAAATCTAATATCTCAGAAGGTTTTACAAAATATACAGAACTTGACTTTTGTTATGATTTCAAATTTTTAACACAAGAACTAGAAACCTTTTCCTGTCTTGCCTTTTTATCCGATGGAGATAAAATCCTACCTCCTCAAAAATTAAATTTAATTCCATATTTTAAAAAGGAGATGTTATCATGAAAACAATTTATCATTCTAAAAAATTTCGTTTTATTATTCTTATTTTATGCCTTTTCTTTCTCTGTTTTACTCTTTTTCCTATCTGTTCCTATGGGGCAACTCCTAAAATTGTAAAAATAGCAGAAGATGCCTTTGAGGATATTGAAAAATGGCTACTTACTATTTCCACTCCTGCTGCAGCTGTTGCTGTTGTTACCGGTTTATTTATCCAAAAATTTAGCTTTGGGGATGAAGAACGTATTCGAACAGGAAAAAAATTAGTAAAAAGTGCTTTATTTTGTTACGCTTTTGTACTAGGAACAGATCTTGTATTGGCAGCTATTAAAGCACTAGTAAAATAGGATGTGATGCTATTTGAGCTCTAACGTAAATGTAACCGAAGTAATTTTTCAAACAATAAATTCGTTATTAGAAAGTTTATTTTCTTCTATTGATAATAACGTATATACGATATTAGATGATATTACATTTTTAGATGCTGATTTTCTAAAAGATTCTACATTTGAATCTATTTTTGGAACTTCTATCGGAAATGGCATGTTATATATTGTAGATGCTTTTTTACTTGGTTTTGTTTTATATTACCTTTTTCGTCTTTTACTTTCACATTTTACCTATCTTCCTATTGAAAATCCGTATCAATTTTTATTTAAGTTATTGTTTATTGGTATTGCAATTCATTTTTCCTTTTTTCTATGTGAGCAATTGGTAACCCTCATTTCTTTCCTTTCTTCTGCTATTCGTGAATTAGGAGAATTACTATTCCATAAAAATATTTGTTTTGCCGAATTAATTACAGAATTAAATTCCACCATTTATGTTGGTGATTCGGATTTTAATATTTTTTCTTTTGACGGCCTTTTAAAAGGATTTATCTCTGTTAGTTTATTAAATCTAGTATTTTCTTATTCTTTCCGTTATGTTTTACTTAAAATTTTACTTTTGTTTTCTCCTTTTGCTATTGCCACATTATTAAACCATTCTACTTCTTGGTTTTTTAAAACCTGGTTTCGCTCTGTGCTCTCTTTGCTTTCTATTCAGGTTTTAGTAGCACTTGCTTTACTTATTATTTTATCAACCTCTTATAAAAGTAGTGATATTCTTTCCCAATTTATCTATATTGGTTCTTTATATGTTTTAATTCGCGCAAATTCCATTGTTCGTGAATTATTAGGTGGGTTATCCACAACTATTTCTCAATCTGTGGATACCTTTTCCTCTTTTTTTAAAAAATAATTGCTTGGAGGCCAACTATGAAATTTATTTTTCCTAAAAACTATACTACCCGTTTTAAGTTATTTGGTTTTTTAGATTATACTACTGCCCTTTTTAATCTTTGTTGGATTCTTCTTCTTTTTGGTATATTACAACTATTTCCTTTTTCTTTTCAAACTAAACTGTTTATCCTTATCTTTCTTTCGTTTCCTTTACTATTATTTAGTATTTTTGGTTTTGCCGATGAAACGATTCTTTCTGTGCTTTCTTATCTTATTTCTTTCTATCGAAAAAGAAAAATATATTTATATCGCTAATCCTTAAAAAAGTCCAAAATACGCTTCTTTCCAACTTATTAATACATTCTTTTTCTCTTTCTTCTATTTTTCTTCTTTCTCTTGATTGTAAATCTTTTGATAAAATGATATAATCGATACGATATTAAAAAAGGAGAAGAAAAAAATGAAACTAGAGAAAAATGACCTCATCTTACTATTTTCTAATACAGAATTACCAGATGTATTTTTTACAGAATATCTTTCTGCTGCAAGTGGAGATGCCATTAAAGTGTATCTTTATTTTCTTTTCCTGTCCAAGTACAATAAAGAAATTAAATTAAACGATGTTTCTAAAACTTTAGCAATCCCTTTAAAAGGTATTCAAGATGCTATTAAATATTGGGAAGAGTTAGGTGTTTTTACCAAAAAAAATGCTGGTTATATTGTAAATAACATCCAAGAACTAGAATTGCATAAACTGTATTCGCCTAAAATTACGTCTTCACCAGAAGAAACCCAAAAAGTATCTAAAAATAAATACCGTGCAAAAGCAATTGAAAATATTAATAATCAGTTTTTCCAAGGAGTCATGTCTCCTTCTTGGTATAGTGATATTGATTTATGGTTTAAGAAATATGGATTTGACGAACAAGTAATGATTGCTCTTTTTCAATATTGTTTTAATCGTTCTGCCCTTCATCGAAATTATATTCAAACGGTAGCAGATGCTTGGTCTAAAAATAATATTAAAACTTTTAATGACCTAGATTTATATTACGAAAAGCAAGAAAAGCTAAATGTAATGAAAAAAGCAATTGCTAAAAAACTTGGATATACTAGGGCTCTAACACAATACGAAGAAGCCTATATTGAAAAATGGTCTGTTGACTATGGATATAGCCTAGATATTATTGAAATTGCTTTAAAAAAGACAACTTCTAAAGCCAATCCAAATTTTGACTATCTAGATAAACTTATTTCCGATTGGCATGATAGAGGATTTACAACAGTTTCAGAAATACAACAATTTATTGCAGAAATGAAACAAAAAAATAAAAATATAAAAGAATTAGAAAAGAAAACCGGATATCAGCATTATGAACAGAGAAATTATGACAATTTAGAAAATCTATACGCCAATCTTTCTAATCCATCTTAAAAAGGAGGAATCATGCAAAACACAGAATTGAAATCCATTTTAAAAGAATATGAAGAAAAAAGATTCCGCAGAGAATTAGCATTAGAACAGAAAAAGCAAGAAATATATGCAAAATGTCCTAGGTTACAAGAAATTGAAGACACATTAAAAAAGCTCGGAATTACAACCGTTCAATCTATTGCAAATTCAGATAAAACAACACATTTACAAAAAATACAAGAATTAAACCAGAAAATACAACAACTAAAAACAGAAAAACAGCAATTACTTGCTTCATTGCAATTATCCGAAAAAGATTTACTTCCTGTTTTTGATTGCCCTATCTGTGAAGATACCGGTTATACGAAGGAAAGTAACGGAACCGTAATGTGTTCATGTTTAACGCAAAAACTACTAAATACACAATATAATAAATCCAATATTACTAACATACAAAAAGAAAATTTTGAGAATTTTAACCTTCTTTACTACTCTGATAAAGTAGATACGGAAAAGTATTCTGCCTCTATCTCTCCAAGAGATAACATACAAATTATTAAAGGCATTTGTGAAAAATTTATTCAAAATTTTGATGACCCTTCCGAAAAAAATTTATTGTTTGTAGGTAATACGGGACTTGGAAAAACATTTCTTTCTAACTGCATTGCAGGAGAAATATTAGCAAAAAGAAAAACCGTTTTATATCAAACTGCTCCTGTTATGTTTGATTCCATCTTAGATGATAAATTTGGAAAAACACATAACAACACCATGGAGCACATCCTAAATGCTAATTTACTCATTATAGATGACTTAGGAACAGAATATAGAAACGATTTAAAATTTGCGGATTTATATGAAATTATTAATACTCGATTACTACATCAAGAACAAAAAATTACTAAAACTATTATTTCTACTAATTTAAATATTACTGCATTATTTAAAACCTATGACGAAAGAATTGTTTCTCGTTTAGTAGAACATTATAATATTTGTAGATTTTTTGGAGAAGACATTCGTTTTCAGAAAAAATAATAAAACCTTGTCTGCAGAAAAAAAGTGGCTAATTTGCCACTTTTTTCTTATTCTTCTACATTGTCTGGTGCAATAATTTCTATACTTACTACTTTTCCTCCATCATTGGTTCTCATCAGAGTAACTCCTTGTGTCACTCTTCCTAATACACTAATATCTTTTACATTTAGTCGAATAATGGTTCCTGTATCGGTAATAAGCATTACATCATCTTCCTCGTTAGCAATGCGAATCCCTACGATATTACCGGTTTTTGGCGTTACTTTATAGGTGGTAACTCCTTTTCCGCCTCGGATTTGCACTCTATATTCTTCTAGTTCTGTTCTTTTTCCAAATCCATTTTCTGTAATAGCAAGTAATGTAGCATTGCTTCCTGAAATAATAGATTCCATTCCAATAACAGCATCGTCTTTATCTAATCGGATTCCCATTACTCCTTGTGCTACTCTTCCAATTGGTCTTACATCTTTTTCACTAAAGGTAATGCTCATTCCCTTTTTGGTTACTAGCACAACATTATCTTGCCCATCGGTTAATCTTACTCCTATTAATTCATCATCTTCTTTTAGAGTAATTGCTTGTAATCCAGATTTACGAACCGTATCATATTCTTTTAATGCCGTTTTCTTAATAAGTCCATTTTTAGTTGCCATTAATAAATATTTTTCATCTGCAAAAACACCTATTGGAATAACAGCAGATACTTTTTCGCCATTATCTAGACTTAATAAATTAACAATTGCTGTTCCTTTTGCTGTTCTTCCCGCTTCTGGTATTTCGTATCCTTTTAACCTATATAATTTACCTTTATTGGTAAAGAATAAAATAGTATCATGCGTAGAAGCTGTAAAGATTTGTTTTACAAAATCATCTTCTCTGGTAGAAATACCTGTAATGCCTTTTCCTCCTCTTCTTTGACTCTTATAAGTATCAATTGGCATTCTTTTAATATAGCCAAAGTGTGTTAATGCTACTACACATTGTTCTTCTTTAATTAAATCTTCTTCTTCAAATTCTCCTTCTGCTGCCATTATCTTTGTTTTTCTTTCGTCACCATATTTATTCTTTATTTCTGTTAGTTCTTCTTTTATAATTTCAAATACTAATCTTTCGCTAGACAAAATCTCTTTTAAATGAGCAATTAGTTTCATTAACTCATTGTATTCTTCTTCTATTTTTTCTCTTTGCAAACCAGATAATGTTTTTAAACGCATGTCCAAAATAGCTTGTGCTTGAATATCTGTTAATCCAAAGCGTTCCATTAATCTTTCTTTTGGGTCATCATAAGAAGAACGAATAATAGCAATTACTTCATCAATATTATCTAATGCTATTTTTAATCCTTCTAATATATGAGCTCTTGCTTCTGCCTTATCTAGTTCAAACTTTGTTCTTCTTAAAATAACATCTTTTCTATGGTCAATATAATACTCTAAGCATTGACGTAATGTTAAGATTTTTGGTTCTCCGTTTACAAGGGCTAGCATGATAGCTCCAAATGTTGTTTGCATTTGTGTATACTTATATAATCTATTTAATACCACTTGTGCATTTGCATCTCTTTTTAGCTCAATAACAATACGTACTTTATGCTCTCTATCAGATTCATCTCTTAACTCAGAAATTCCTTCTATTTTCTTTTCTTTTACATAATCTGCAATTGTTTCAATTAGTTTTGCTTTATTTACTTGATATGGTAAAGATCTTACAATAATTCTTTGTTTGTTGCCAGACATTTCTTCAATTTCTGCTTCTGCTCTTACTGTAATTTTACCTTTTCCTGTCGTATAGGCTTCTTTAATTCCTTCTCTTCCTAAAATAATACCTTCTGTTGGGAAATCAGGTCCTTTTATAATGCCCATTAATTCTTCATCTGTTACTTGGTCTTCATCAATAATTTTGATAATTCCATTAATAACTTCTGTCAAATTATGAGGTGGAATATTGGTTGCCATACCTACGGCAATTCCAGAAGAACCATTCACTAATAATGCTGGTATTTTTGCTGGAAGTACAGATGGCTCTTGCAATCTATCATCAAAGTTTGGCATAAATTCTACTGTATTCTTTTCAATATCCTCTAACATAGATACTGCAAGTTTAGACATTCTTGCTTCTGTATAACGGTAAGCAGCAGCTCCATCTCCATCAATAGAACCAAAGTTTCCATGTCCATCAATTAAGGGGTATCGCAGTGAAAAATCTTGCGCCATTCTTACCATTGCATCATAAACAGAACTATCTCCATGTGGATGATATCTACCTAAAACGTCTCCAACGGTAGTAGCAGATTTTCTGTATGGTTTATCTGGTGTTAAACCATCTTCGTACATGGTATATAATATTCTTCTGTGTACTGGTTTTAAACCATCTCTAACATCTGGTAAAGCTCGAGAAACAATAACACTCATTGCATAATCAATATACGAATTTTTCATCTCGCTTTCAATGTCTTTTTCAATAATTTTTCCTTCTTGCATTTCCATGTTTCTTACCTCTTTTTCGTAATATTTTCTCTCTTTGTATTATACTAAACCGTTACCAATTATGCAAGGAAAAAAATCGTTTTTTTTAGTTTATGCCAACATTTTTGCTAGTTCTAATTGTGTACTAGATAAATCAAATTGGTTATTATTATTTTCTATTAATTGCTGCAAGTTTTGTATTTGTTTTGCTTCTGTTAAGATGGTATCTATTGGCATAATATCTTTCATTAAAGAATCTATTTTTTTAGATACTGCTTTCATATTTTTTATATCTTTTTCTTGGTAATAATTTTTCCATTTTTCTGTTTGCTCTTTTAATTCTTCTACATAAACAATTTGTCCATCCAATTCATGGTCTATTTTTTCTTTTATTTTTTCTACTACTGCATTTTTCCCTTCTTTCACCATTTTAGAAACATTACTACTTATTTTATCCTTATCTACTAACTCTTTAATGGCAGCATCTATTATTTTAGAAAAGGAATTAATTGTTTTTTCTTCTTTTAGAAAATCTTTTAAATTTGCCACCACATTTCCTATGTCTACTTCTTTACCACTATTTTCTTCTGATTTTTTTGTTTGCTCTAGTGCACCGCTACTTATGGTTTCTTTTTCCTTATTAAAATCCCAAGATAATAGTTTATCTTTTAAATTACTTACTGGTTTTTCTATTAAATCTGGTACAAAAGTAGAAATAGCAAAATCTAAACCAGCATCTACTATTTTTCCTATTGTGGTATCTAAAAATTCTTTTTGTTCTGTTTCTTTTGTGTTTTCTATTCTTTTATCGGTTTCTATCTCCATATTTGGTATTTCCTTTCTTAGATAAGTATTTAAGTAACAAACTACATAGAACGAAAAAAATATAAATACAATTAAAACTTAATAGATTCGAATATGGTTTTAAGGAGTTATCTTACTATTTTTATGCAACAGAACAAAATTTATCAGAGAGAAGTAAACATTCTATATAGTTTGTTGCTTAAATACTTATCTATCTTTTCTTTTATGCTTCTTTCCATTTTTTTCTTAAAGCTGTAAAAAAGTTCTCTTTTTCTGGTGTTTCTATTTTTAAAATTCTTTTTGTTATCTTAGTATACGGTTTTTTCAAATTTATTTCTGCACTTTGATTTTTGGCATTCGTATTAATAAATAAATTATATTTTTTTTGATATTTTATTTTTCCTAATATTCTAAAATCCGAAAATATATTTTTTAAAATTCCTTCTTCTATCGAAAATGCATCTACTTTATTAAATAATATGCCAATTTTATTGGGTTCTATTTTCCACTGTTGCAAATAAATATCTAATAATCTTTTTGCTTTTTTGATTCCTAAAATATTGGTATCCGTTACAAATATATTGGTATCACTACATTCTAACATTGCTTTGTGAATATCAAAAAAACATTCACAAGAAGTATCCACAATTATCATTTCATATTCTTTTTGTAGTCCTACTAACATTTCTTGTATCTTACTAGGGATTTTATTCTTTTCTTTTTGAAATAAAATATCAAGACCACTAATTAAATCTATTTTTTTGGTAATGGGAATGGCTAATTTTTTTATTCTTTGGCTAGCATTTTTTTCAGAAAAAAGGGGAATAACATTATTTTGTAATCTTTGTTCTATTTTAGAGGGATATTTTTTCACTCCATAAATGGTATGTAAAGAATTATTTAAAAAATCAAAATCTAAGACTAAAATACGTGAATATTCTTTTTGAAGGCTGTTGGCCAAGTTCACCGTAATAACACTTTTTCCTACTCCAGAGGGACCAATTATCCCTATAATGTGTCTCTTTTTTTCTGGTATTGTTTTGGTTTTGTCTCCTATTTTCCCTTTTAAAGGTTGCAACATAGAAAAAAGGTTTTTTTGATTTTTTTGTAGTAATAATTGTTTTAAATCTTGAATTTCTTTTTTTAATTCTATTTGTGAATCTTCTTGCTTCTCTTGTAGTTCTTCTTGTAATTTTCTTAAAAGTGCAGAATCTTTTGCAAAGTAATAGGATATTGCATTTTGCTTTAAGTAAATTAATAGCATTTCTTCTTTCTTTTTCAATATTAAAATCATTTTAATATTTGGCTTTTTTTGCTTTATTTTTTCTAGTAATGGTATTATTTCTTTTTTATTGGTAATGGTATCTTGTAGTAAAAGAGTATCTACTTTTTCTTCTTTTTCTAGCAATTCTATAATCCCTTCTGGATATACAATATTATTTCCTACAAACTGTATTGCATGTATTCCTAGTTTTATCTTTAATTCTTCTCTTATTTCATTTTCTTCTAATGCTGTTATTATTTTTTTCATATACATCCTCTCCTTCTATTAACTCTTTTTCTTTGTTGCTACATTCAATTTTGGTCAAAATGTGATTATTTCCTACTAACATCAAGCATTCTCCTTTTTTCAATTTTCGTATTTCTATTTGTTCTTTTGTGGATATTTCTACTTGTTTACTTAAAATCTTTATATCCCCTTCTTCCAATGAAAAAAATGTTTTAATACTAGAATTATTTAAAATGCTTCTTCCGTAAGCTCCTTCCTGAAAACTAAATAAATCGGATATATCTTGTGTAATAGATACAGCACTCCCATTATATTTTCGGATGGTTTTAAAAATGGTTAGAATAAAGCTAGCGACCTCTGAACAAGAGACTACACCTATCATTTTCCATATTTCATCTAAGTATATAGATTTTTTATTTTTTTTGTTATTCTTGATTCTATCCCAAAAGATGTCCGAAAACAAAAACATCCCATAGGGTAGATATTTTTCTCCTAGATCTGATATATCTGCCACAACTAATAAATTATCTAATGAAATATTGGTCGGATGATTAAAAAAATTTAAAGAACCTTTTACAAAGGGAAATAATTTAACAGAAAAAATTTGTGTCCTAGCATCTTGTTGTAAAATGTAATATAAATCTTCTAGAATGGGCATTTGCTTCCCTGTTTTGAAAACAACTTCTTGTTTTTGCTGTTTTTTTATTGTCTGATATAATGTTCTATCTTCCAATGTAATACCTTTTTTTTGATAGCATTGAATTATTTTTTCTTCTAAAATTGCTTTTTCTTCTTCTTTTATTTCTCCAAAAACAAGCTGAAAAAATCCCATTAATTTTTGAATTTTGGTGGCTAAATATCCTTGTCCTTCCTCTTTACTTCCTTCTCTTATGTCTAAAATATTAATGTAGGTATTAGACCCAGGACCGTATTTTTACTACAACTCCATTTAAATTATGGCATAGTGTAATATATTCCTTTTCGGAATCGATAACATATTGTTCTATTCCCATTAAGCGATAACGAAGAATACATAATTTGGTGTAAAAAGATTTTCCTGCTCCACTAGTTCCAAAAATACAAACATTTGCATTTTTATATTGATTGTTATCATATTTATCAATAAATACTAAAGAATTATTATAAATATTTGTCCCAATAAAAATGCCATTTTTATCTAGTACAGAAGAAGAAATAAAAGGATAAGTTGCAGTTAGTCCTGTTGTTAAAATATTTCTTTTACTGACATTTCGAATTTCCATCTTATTTTGAAAAAATGGTAATATTGCTTTAAAAACTTGTTCTTGCCTAAAATAGGCTCTTTTTACTTGAATTCCTTTTCCTTGTAATATTCCTTCTATTTTATTTGCCTGGTATTCTAATTCTTGTTTATTTTCCACATAAAACGTTAAATAAAATGATAAAAAATAAAGTTCTTCATTGTTCAATTGTAATTCTTTTCGGATATATTGTGCATCTTGATAAGTAAGTGCCACAATTTCTTTATCTTGTATATTATTTGGTTTTTCTTTTAAATCGACACTATTATTTCCAATATAATAGGTTAAATCGCGAATAGATTGATACGTATCTTGTTTTTCATAATACATAGAAAAAATAATATTACTATTTAATTCTATAATGTCTTCTAATAATAAGGTTTCATATTCGTGATAATAATTTGTTACTAAAAAAGAAAAGTAATACAATCCATCTATTTCAAGATATCTTGGATTTGTTGTATTAATATAAGAAGGGCTTATTTTATCTTTATCTTCATAAATACCTTCTTGAAATGTTTCTCTTTTTCTGTTTTTTATTTTCTTTTTTTTATTAAATATTTTCTTCACCTTCTTTAATATGATACTCTATAGGATGAAAAAAAGATGTTATAATATCTAAAATTTCTTGTTTTGTTTCTATTAATTCTACAAAATTACCGCATCTGGATAACGATTCTTTTATTTTATAGTAACTTTCTGTTAATTCCTCTAATCTTTTATTTTCGGAAATAGTATTAACGGTATTACTATTTTTTAGAATAAGATAAAAATTTTTATGACATAATTTACGCTTTTGATGAAAATTTTGTATATATTGTTGATATTCTTTAATATACGATACAATAATTGGATCTTTTTCTTTTGGGGGAATCTTAGATATAAATTGAAAAATATTAGGTCTTGTGTTTTGAATAATAATCTGCAGATTACAATTACATGTTTTTAAAAAAATACGATACGAATTTAAAATTGCCTCTTTTTCTAACTCTGATTTTAATTGATAATTGATAGGAATTATCTTTATCATTCGTAGATAGGTTGTACTATTTATTTTGATAACTCCATTGTTTAATATTTTTTCAAAAGGCAACCATTCTTGAACTGAAGCTTGGTTTTCCTTTTTCACTTTTTCTCCTTTCCTTTTACTTTCTGTTTTTATTGTACACATTTTGGAAAATTTTGTCAAGACTTTTCTTAAAGAATCGTATGACAAAATTCGACAAAACATTGTTTTTTCAAGCATTTTAAGCTTCATCCACTTCATCTAATGCAATGAAAAATATCTCTTCTATTTCTTCATAAATTTCTTTTGCTTGCTCTAAAGGTAAACATACTCCTTCCTCTCCTTTTCCAATTTCAATTGTAAAACCTGGTTTAGAATAGGTATTAACAAACCAATCTTTGTATCCAGCAAAAGAAGATGCATATTCTGGTTCCGTATAATGATATCCACTAACTGTTTCAAATAATTTTGCTAGTTTTTTTGCTTTTGCGTTTTCTTTACCATTTCCATAAATCTCTTTTCCTTGTGAATGGAAAGAAATTGTTAAATCAAAAGAATGGATTTTTGTAAATTGATACATTGCAATGGTTTCTTTTTCGGAAAGTGGATTTGGTCCAACATAATCTCTTGGTCCTGGTTTAGTAACACCTTTTTTTTCTTTATTTTTTCTAGCTATTTCCCATCCAGCTGGATAATTTAAATTTAAATCCACACCTGTGAAGTTGATTAACTTCCATATAAGAAAATTACAATAATGAAATATAAAAATATTTACAGAAACAAGGTGTTTTTAAGCATCTTGTACTTTTTATTTTTATATCTATATGATAAATAGGATATACCTTTAGGACAGAGGTATGTCCTAAATGGGACAATATAATATTATAAGTATAATAAGATAGATAGATTATTAATTATATATAAAATATACTAAAAAATGTGAAAATTCTATTGACATAGAAACAAGTGTTTGGTATAAATATAGATGTAGATTTTAGAATAAATATTAGTCAAATTGTGGAATAAAAACTCATTATGTGATATATTAGTATGGTATAAAAATAAAGGGATAGTTGTTATGAAAAATTTAGTTTTTATGAGTATTAAACAAATACACATAGATAGAATCTTAAGCAAATTAAAAAATCATGAATTTAGGACAAAGAAACCAAAGCAAAAGATTAAATATATAGCTGTATATGTTCCATCACCATTAAAGGAGCTTAAGTATATTTTAAAAGTTAGAGAGCCAATTTCAACACCAGATAAAATTCTAATAGATGGATATGGAAATCAGAGTTTTAACAAAGAAAGTAAAGAAAAATACGCTTATCCAATAGAAAATGTTTATGAAATTAATAAACAAATTACTTTAAAGGATTTAAGAGAAAAATTTAATTTTACAGCACCACAATCATTTGCTTATGGAGAAAGATACCCAGAATTAGTAGACTACATTGAAAAAATAGGATTTACAAAATTATACTAACTAAAGGAGAGAATGATAATGAAAAGAAAATGTATAGAACTGTTTGCAGGAGCAGGAGGTTTAGCATTAGGACTAGAAGAAGCAGGATTTGAGGAAATAGGATTAATAGAAATAGATAAAACAGCTTGTGCCACATTAAGATTAAATAGACCTAATTGGAATGTAATAGAAGATGACATTGTTGAATTTTCAAAAAGAGATTTACTGAAAGAATTTAATTTGAAAAAAGGAGAGTTAGATTTATTATCAGGTGGATACCCTTGTCAATCATTTAGTTATGCAGGGAAAAAATTAGGTTTAGATGATGTCAGAGGTACAATGTTTTATTATTATGCTGAATTTTTGAGGCAATTGAAACCTAAAATGTTTTTAGCAGAAAACGTAAAAGGATTAACTACTCATGATGGTGGTAGAACAATAAAAACAATGGTAGATGTGTTTCAAGATTTAGGTTATGAAGTAGAATGGAAAGTATTAAATGCATGGGATTATGGAGTAGCTGAAAAAAGACAAAGGGTAGTAATAATAGGCGCTAGAAATGATTTAAAGGGAAAAGTTAAATTTGAGTATCCAAAACCACATGATTATAAACCTGTTTTAAGAGATGTATTACAAAATGTGCCAGAATCGGTTGGAGCACAATACCCAGAAAAAAAGAAGAAAGTGTTTGATTTAGTACCACCAGGAGGATATTGGAAAGATTTACCTGATGATGTTGCAAGAGATTATATGAAATCTTGTTATTTTATGGGTGGAGGAAGAACTGGTATTGCTAGAAGAATTTCATGGGACGAGCCATCGTTAACATTAACATGTTCTCCAATGATGAAACAAACAGATAGATGTCATCCAGATGAAAGTAGACCATTTACAACAAGAGAATATGCTAGAATTCAATCTTTTCCAGATGAATGGCAGTTTGCAGGAAAAATGAATGATGTATATAAACAAATAGGAAATGCTGTGCCAGTTAATTTAGCTAAGGAAGTAGGAATTTCAATAATGAAAGCTTTAAATAAAGGAGGAGATGTAAATGTGGAATCTTAGTTTTATAACAAAAGAAAATTTTAAGGAACATATAAAAAATACAATATCTACTTATGAGAAAACATTAGATGGAATAGATTTAAGCAAGTTTAATTCAAACATTGTAGATCCAATAAAAATGGTTTTTGACAGTAAAGTATATAGAAAAAGTTTTGAAGAAGTGATAAAAGATGAACTAGTAAGACAAAGGGATAAAACAAATTCAAACGCAATAGGATATTTCCATCAAAACATGTTTAAATACATAAAAAATTGTGAAGTTCCAAAAGAAGGATTCGACGTCATTTATACAAAAAATGATGGAACTAAAATATATATAGAAATGAAAAATAAGCATAATACAATGAATTCATCTTCATCACAAAAAACATATATGAGAATGTTAAATAAAATTGCAAATGATAGCACAGCAGAATGTTATTTAGTAGAAGCAATAGCTAAAACTAGTCAAAACATAGTATGGAAAGTTTCTGTTGATGGTGAAAGAGTTGAAAATGAAAAAATAAGAAGAGTATCTTTAGATAAATTTTATGAAATAGTAACTGGAGATAAAGAAGCTTTTTATAAAATGTGTATGGAATTACCAAAAATAATTGATGAAATCATAGAAGAACATAAAGAATTACAAGTCGGTTCAGATACTGTTATTGATGAACTAAAAGAAAAAAATCCAGATTTATTAAAGGCATTATATTTGCTAGCTTTTAAAGAATATGAAGGATTTGAGAATTTAAAATAAATATTGCGGTTGAGGAGAAACAAAATATGGATATATTAAAATATTTAAACTCGATATCAATAACTGTAACGTTAGATAATATTATAGTCGCTAGTATCTTAATAATACTGATAGTCATAGTAATATATTTTATTTATGGAACGATAAAATTTTTTTTAAAAAAGAAATTTAAAATTGTAACTATGAATATAAATATAGCAAATATAGGAAGTGTTAGCATTGAAAAGAACAGAGATATTTCTAAAATAGCACATAAAGCTTGGGTAGAGATAATGACAAGAAAAGTTGGGCTATTGTTTGAAGAAGATAAAGATGTGATCGTAGAAGTATATAATTCATGGTATGCATTATTTGGAATTATTAGGGAATTATTAAAAGAAATTGAACCAAGGAAAAAGGATACTGAAATTGAAAAATTAGAAGATATATTAATTAAAACCTTAAACTATGGGTTAAGACCTCATTTAACAAAATGGCAAGCTAAATTTAGAAGGTGGTATAAACAAGAAATTGGGATTGGGGAAAATCAAAAATTATCACCACAAGAAATTCAAAGAAAGTATGATAAATATGATGAACTAGTTGAAGATTTAAAGAAAACCAATAAGCAAATGGTTCAGTTTGCAGAAGAGTTGAAAAAATTGATATAAAATTTTAATTTTTAAATAAATTTTATTTTAACTTGGTAAAGGTTGGAGGAAACGCATGGAATATAACGTATATAAGTTAGGAAATTTAGCAAAAGGAAAAATAGTTGAAGTAACATTAAAAGGTAATGCTGCAAATGTATTACTTTTAGATAGTAGCAATTATAATAATTATAAAAAAGGGAGGAGATACAAATATTATGGAGGCTTCGTAAAGAAATCTCCATTTAGAATAGTAGTTCCAAATTCTGGACAATGGTATCTAGTTATAAATTTGGGTGGATATAGAGGACGAGTAAGTACTTCAGTAAAAATTTTACCTGGAATTATGCCTGCTGCTAAAAATTTTAATACATCTGATTTATCTTCATTATTTTTAGGAAATACATCATCTAATGATATTGAAAAAGAATATGATGTATTTATATCACATGCTACTGAAGATAAAGATGAGGTTGTAAGACCATTAGCCAATGCATTAAAGAATAGAAATTTGAATGTCTGGTATGACGAGTTTGAACTGAAAATTGGAGATAGTTTAAGACAAAAAATTGATAAAGGTGTTGCTAATAGTAAATTTGGAATTGTTATATTGTCAAAGAACTTTATAAAAAAAGGATGGACAAATTATGAGTTAGATGGATTGATAACTCGTTCAGTTTCCGGACAACAAATATTATTACCTATATGGCATAATATAACTAAACAAGAAGTAATGGATTATTCTCCTTCTATTGCAGACAAAGTTGCGAGAAATACAAGTGTAAATACAATAGAAGAAATAGCAAATGAGATTGCAGAAATTATAAAAGGAAAGGATGATAAAAATGTATAATTATTTTAACAACATACAAAAGCATAAAGTCTTTATAAGTTATTATCATAAGGATGACCAAAAATATAAAAATTATATTGATGATAATTTTAAAGATATAATAATAAATAAATCAGTTATGGACAATGATATAGATTCAGATAATAGTGATGAATATATAAAGAGACTTATAAGAGAAGATTATATTTCAGATTCATCTGTAGTTATAGTTTTAGTTGGAAAAAATACAAAAACAAGAAAACACGTAGATTGGGAAATATATGCAGGATTAAGAGGCAGCGTAAACGGAAATTCGGGTTTAGTTGGAATCTTATTACCAGAATTGCAAAGCAATAATAATCAGTATTATTATGAAGATATTCCATCCAGACTAGCTGATAATATAAAGAGTGGTTATAGTAAAATGTATGATTGGAATTATGCAATTAATAATTTTAAATCAATAATTGATGAAGCTTTTGAAAATAGAATAAAATTAAAAGATAAAATAGATAATTCAAGAAATCAAATGCAAAATAATACTACTGGATGGTATTAAAATATTATAAAAAAGCTGTAAGTTTAAGACCATTTTTTACTAAAAAATATTCTCTCAGCGGGCTAAAAAGGTTTTAGGAGAATTTCTCCTAAACAGCTAAAAGGGTGTCAAGACACCACGCTGGCGAGTATTGGGCAGTGGAAATGCCATACTATAGCTTTAATAAAAAATACTTGAAAATTTTCTTAAGAAAAGATTGTTAAATTTATAAATTAACAATCTTTTTTTGTGCCCTTTTCTCTTTTTTTGTACCCATCTAAACAATAAATAATAAAAATAAAGTATAGTAGTGTCATAACATAAAAACAGATT
>CAKNOI010000024.1 GCA_930990125.1 uncultured Clostridiaceae bacterium
TCCAATTATAATTTTTTTATAAAAAAGCTTGACTTTTAATAGTTAGTCTCCTTTTAATTTCTTTTATCATACCATGGATGAAAAGGAATTTCAATACATAATTTCCTCTTCTTACCATACAATAGTAAAAGAAATACTACGTACATAAAGGAGATGGATGGATTGACAACAAACCTTTCGAGAAGAAAAAGATTAAGATGGGTGTTATATATTACTTTTTTATTGTTTGCAGTATTACTAATTCGTATTGCATTTATTCAGTTTGTACAAGGAGAAGAGTTACAGGCAATGGCATATCAGCAACAGAGTTTAGATAGAAATATTACTCCTAAAAGAGGTGGTATTTATGATGCAACAGGCAAAGTAGAACTTGCTATTAGTGCTTCTGTGGAAACGGTTACCGTAAATCCTGTCAATATTCCAGAGGAGCAAAAAGAAAAAGTAGCAAAAAAACTTGCAGAAATTTTTGAACTAGATTATGAGGCTACTTTAAAAAAAGTAAAGAAGAGAAGTTCCATTGAAACCATTGCAAAACGTGTGGATAAGGCAAAAACAGATACACTTCGTGTGTGGATGGAGGAAAATAATATTAAGACAGGAATTAATATTGATGAAGATACCAAAAGATATTATCCATTTAATAATTTAGCCTCTCAAATTATTGGTTTCTGTGGAAGTGATAATCAAGGATTAGAAGGATTAGAGAGCTATTATGAGGAAAATTTAAAAGGAGAAAGTGGAAAAATTGTGCGTGTATCTGACGCAAGAGGAGGAGAGATAGAAGATGAAGCAGAACAATATATCCCAGCAGTAGATGGAGATAGTTTGGTACTAACCATAGATGCTACTATTCAAGGAATTGTGGAAAAATATTTAAAACTGGGATGTATTGATAATGCTTGTACAGATGGTGGTAGTGTTATTATCATGAACCCGAACAATGGAGATATTATGGCAATGGCAAACTACCCAGATTATAACTTAAATGATCCATATAGTTCTAATACAGAAGAATTAGCAGAAAATTGGGAAACAATGAGTTCAACGGATAAAACAAAAGCCATGCAACAAGCATGGAGAAATAAGTCTATTTCCGATACCTATGAACCAGGTTCTGTTTTTAAAATTATTACAGCCTCAGCCGCTTTAGAAGAAGGAATAACCACAACTGATAAAGAAGGTGAATTTAATTGTACAGGAGGAATTGAGATAGCAGGTGTACGTATTAAATGTTGGAGATACTATAGACCACACGGCTCACAAAGTTTAAGAGAAGCCTTAATGAATTCTTGTAACCCGGTATTTATAGGATTAGGACAAAAAATGGGAGTATCTACCTATTATAGTTATTTAAACAAATTTGGTTTCTTAGATAAAACACATATTGACTTACTAGGAGAAGCAAAAGGAATTTTTTTAGCAGAAAAAAAGGTAGGACCAGTAGAACTTGCTACCATTTCCTTTGGACAACGTTTTGAAATAACTCCCATTCAGATGGTAACAGCCATTTCTGCAATTGCCAATGGTGGGGAATATGTAAAACCAAGAGTGGTAAAAGCCATTATTGATGGTAAAACCGGAGAAAAACAAGAAATTGCAATAGAAAAGAAAGGAAGAGTAGTTTCCAAAGAAACAGCAGAAGGAATTCTTAGTATGCTAGAATCTGTTGTAGCAGAAGGAACTGGAAAAAATGGTGGCGTACAAGGTTATGCAATAGGAGGAAAAACAGGAACTTCTGAAGATGGCGTAGATACCAACCGCTACATAGCATCTTTTCTAGCAGTAGCACCAGTAACAGACCCACAGCTTGTCATGTTAGTAGTATTGTACAATCCAACAGGAGAAGGAGGACACGGAGGTGGTGGTGTAGCAGCACCAATTGCATCACAAATTTTAAGTGAAGTTTTACCGTATTTAAAAGTAAACCAAGATTATCAAGACCAGGTAGAAGTAGTAGAAACTATAGAAGTACCAGAACTACGTGAGTTAACCCTAAAAGAGGCAGAAAAACAAGCAAAAGAAATAGGATTAGAACTAGACTATACTTTAACAGAAGGAGAAGAAAGAAGCAAAGAGGAAATAACCATAAAAGAACAAACCCCAAAACCAGGAATAAAAGTAAACAAAGGCTCCAAAATCCAAATAGAAATATAAAAGGGACGGGGAATTTTGGCAGAAAAAATGGACTAAAAGAGAAATTCATAGGGCTTGAAAAATTATCTTATACAAAAATAAGTATAAAAAATAAAAGTTATTTTTATATACAAAAATAACTTTTAATATCTATATAAATAAATAAAAATAAAGATAGAATGTGCAGATATTTACTGATTAGATAATATTGTGATATAATGCTTTCAATAATTAGTAATTTTTAAATAAAGAAAAAATGGAAAGGTATAAAAATGAGTAGAAACCGAAAAAAGAAAATAATAAAACCGTTTTTCAGTAGTATAGTAGTACTTTTCTTTCTCTTAATTAGTGCTATTTATGGAAAAGATATAGTAGGAATACTAGAAAAAGAAAATTTAGAAAATACCAATACTACTATTTCTACTTATGCAAACATAGCAGAAATTCCAGACTATGCTGGGGAAATATATGTTACGCTTAATAATAATCTTCCTAATTTTGAAGAAAGTAGCTATCCAACCAAAAGTTTTGAAAAATATGGTGACTTAGATGCATTAGGAAGATGTACAGTAGCATTTGCTAACCTTAGTAGTGATACTATGCCCAAAGACGGGGAAGAACGCGAAAGTATTAGTAATGTAAAACCAACCGGTTGGAAGCAAGCAAAATATGACGGAGAATACCTATACAATAGATGTCATTTAATAGGGTACCAATTGTCTAATGAAAACGCAAACGAAAAAAATTTAATAACAGGAACCAGATATTTTAATGTAGAAGGAATGTTACCATTTGAAAACCAAGTAGCAGACTACTTACACCAAAACCCACAAAACCATGTACTATATCGCATAACCCCTGTATTTGAAGGAAATAATATGCTAGCAAAAGGAGTAGAAATGGAAGCCTATTCTATAGAAGATAAGGGAGAAGGTATATGCTTCCATGTGTTCGTATATAACGTACAGCCTGGAATAGAAATAGATTATGCAACAGGAGAAAGCATAAAGAAATAAAGGATAATCCATATACTTTAGCACCATAATATTTGACAGAACCGGCAAAAGCAGATATAATACTCTTAGTTTTTATCTTGTTTGTTACAATTTCTTGTAACAAATTCCACCAATAGAAAAAATAAAAATTAGGAGTGTGATGTATATTGGATTTTAATTTGTTTCCATCACTACAAAAAAATGGAAAAGAAAAGGAAAATATGGCAAGTAGCCTGATAACAGCATTATCCAATGCTTTGAATAACAAAGGGGAAATAAAAGAGGTGACTACTACAGCGGAACCGGAAATAGAAAATGCTACATATCATAGAGAAAATGGCTTATACCAAGTAATAGATTTTAGCAGTAAAGGAGTATGGTTACAAGATACGAGAAGCGGTAAAACTTTTGAGGAAAACAATTTACCAAAAGATTTTTTAAATAGTCTGACAAACGATTCCATTCTTCGCTATCAAAATGGTGCCTATTCTTTAGAAGAAGAGATAACAGAGGACTTTTTAAATAGCTTAGTAGATATAGGAACATTAAAGAAAATACAAGAAACTTTTCAAAAGGAAAGTGGTATTTTACAGTTAGATACTACTACCAAATTTCAAGTAGAGCAAAGGAAGGAAGAAACTACCATAGTAAGTTTTGCAAATGGCGCTAAAACCTTAGAAGTTCCCAATGCTTTAGTACCCTATTTTACAGAAGTAGGAGATATAGTAACTTACCAAAATGGGACATTTAAAAGAGAACCATAACCATACATAAAACCATAAAAGGACTGAAGATTTAAAAAAATACAAACATTTTTTGGAAAAATCTTTGGTCCTTTTATTTTTCCTTTCGTCACTTTTGGCAAAAATGTTGGGGAAGGGGTATACAAAAATTTTTTTTCGGTATATAATAAACTAACGAAAATGGGCATATTTTTCTTAACTAAGAAAAATGTACTAAAAATTACTCTTTTAAGGAGGAAATGACATGAAATTAACAGAAATTTTAAGTGGATTGGAAGGATTAAAAAGCAAAGGAAATTTAGAGATAGACGTATCTAATGTAACAAGTGATTCAAGAGAAATAAAAAAAGGAGATATGTTTGTTGCAATCAAAGGATTTGATACGGATGGACATAACTATTTGCAAAGTGCCATTGCGAATGGAGCAAAAGTTATTATGGTAGAGGATTTAGAACCAGTAAAAGCATTAGATTTACCAGAAGATGTAACATTACTATTAGCCAAAGATACTAGAAAAGCACTAGCTATCTGTAGCTGTAATTTTTATGATAATCCATCTCGTAAATTCAAATTAATTGGAATTACGGGAACCAAGGGAAAAACAACAACCAGTTTTATGGTAAAAGAAATACTACAAAAACAAGGAAAAAAAGTAGGTCTTATTGGAACTATTGCCACCTACATAGGAGATAAAAAACTAGAAGATAGCGACCGTACAACACCAGAAAGTAGCAAATTACAAAAGATATTTGCACAAATGGCAGAGGAAGGATGCGAGGCCGTTGTAATGGAAGTGTCATCCCAAAGCCTTAAATTAAACAGAGTATATGGCTGTGATTTTGATATGGCTATATTTACAAATTTTTCAGAACCATATTAGTGCAAAAGAACATCCAGATATGGAAGACTATTTTAACTCAAAATTAAAGCTATTTGAAATGGCAAAAGTAGGATTTGTGAATAGTGATGATATTCGTACAGCACGTATTCCAAAACTATTTCCGGACAAGGAAATTATGACATATGGTATTGATAACTACTGCAATCTACTTGCAAAAGATATTACCATTACCAATTCCTATGTAGATTTTAAAGTAAAACTAGGAACACGTAACGAAAGAGTAAAAGTAGGAATTCCAGGCAGATTTAGTGTGTACAATTCACTAGCAGCTATTTGTATTGCACAAAAAATGGGGTGCAGTCCAGAGGTCATTAAAGAAGCTTTATTGGAAGTAAGAGTTCCTGGACGTTCAGAAATGATAGACAATAAATTAGAAATACCAATTATGGTGGATTATGCACATTCTCCAGAGAGTCTAGAAAATATCTTACAGGCAGTAAAGTCTTATACAAGAGGAAAAGTAATTTCTGTTTTTGGATGTGGAGGAGATAGAGACCCAGGTAAAAGACCAATTATGGGAGAAATTTCTGGAAGAATTGCAGATTTTACCTTTATTACCTCTGATAATCCTAGAACAGAAGACCCAGAAAAAATAGTAAGACAAATAGAAGAGGGAATAAAAAAGACACAAGGAAAATATATTGTAATAACAGACAGAGTAAGTGCAATAAAAGAAGCCATTAAAATGGCAACCAAAAGAGATATTATTGTCCTTGCAGGAAAGGGACATGAGCCATATCAGGAGATAAATGGAACAAAATATCCATTTGATGAAAGAATTATTGTAAAAGAACTAATAGAAGAAATAGAAACTGAAAAGAAAAATAAATAACAAAGGGTGAAATAGATGGAAGTGTATATAACAGTATTATTACTATCGTTTGCAGTAACAGTGCTTTGTGCACTGGTTTTGCTACCAATTTTAAAAAAGCTAAAAATAGGGCAAATGGTAAGGGATGATGGACCACAAAGTCATTTAGCAAAACAAGGTACTCCAACAATGGGAGGCATTATCATGGCAGCTGGTGCCATTATCCTAACAATAGGATGTTATTTCTACTTTGCAAGAAATAACTTAGAAATTGCCACCAAATTGTTTCCTTTTCTATTTGTTACAATAGGATTTGGAATCGTAGGGTTTATTGATGACTATATTAAACTAGTGTTAAAAAATTCTAAAGGCTTAAAACCATCCTATAAAATGATAGGACTATTAATTGTAGCTGTTGCATTTACCCTATATCTTATTAGTGTTGCTAAAATTGGAACAGATATTTATATTCCATTTTGGAAAACATCTATTACCCTTCCTATCCTAATTTATATTCCTTTTGCAGTACTTGTAATGCTTGCTACTACCAATGCCATTAATTTAACAGATGGTATTGATGGATTAAGCAGTTCAGTTACCGCTATTATTTTAACAACCTTAGCTATTATTGGTATTGGCAGAAATATAGAAGAAGTAGGAATTTTTGGAAGTATTATGGTAGGAGCCTGTTTAGCATTCTTAATTTTTAATTTACATCCTGCAAAAGTTTTTATGGGAGATACAGGTTCTTTATTATTAGGAGGAATTGTAGCAGCATTAGCATTATATTTAAAAATGCCATTATTATTATTAATTATTGCTATTGTTCCAATTATAGAAACAATTTCTGATATTATTCAGGTAACCTATTATAAGAAAACCAAAAAACGTATTTTTAAAATGGCACCAATACACCATCATTTCGAACTATGTGGATGGAATGAAAATAAAATTGTTTCTGTATTTACATTTGTTACTTTAGTCTTTTGTATTTTAGGCATAGTAGCTGTGTAAAAAACTTAAGAAAGAAAACAAAGGAGGTAGCATGGCAAAGAAAAGAGTATCCAAATTTGCTAACAAACCATTTGATTTTACCATATGTATTACAGTATTAATATTGCTAGCATTAGGTATTGTTATGGTTTTATCTGCATCTTCTCCATCGGCGCTTGCAGAAGGAGATAGTAGTTATACCTATGCAATTAGCCAAGCAACGTATGCAGTAATTGGAATTGCAGCTATGTTTATTATATCTAAAATTGATTATCGATTTTACAAAAAATATTATAAATTAGGTTATGTTGTTGCCATCATTTTGCTGGCATTAGTATTAATTATGGGAAGTAGTTCCGGTGGTGCAAAAAGATGGTTAAGAATAGGAATTCGTTTTCAACCATCCGAATTGGTAAAAATTCTATTAATTGTTTTCTATGCAGGTTTTTTAACAGACCACCGAGAAGATTTAGGAAAATTTGGCAAAGGATTTTTATATAGTATTCTATTTGTAGTACCTATTTTAGGTCTATTAATTTTGGAGCCACATTTTAGTGCTTGTGTTATTATGATGGCTATTACTTGTGTAATGATGTTAATGGCAGGTTGCAAAATGAAACACTTTTTGCTAGCGGCCATACCAGCTATACCAGTTATCATTTTTATTGCATTAAAGGACCAATACCGTGTAGACCGTGTGCTTAGTTTTTTAGACCCATGGAAATATGCCGAAGACGAAGGATGGCAAGTAATACAGAGTCTTTACGCCATTGGCTCAGGGGGACTTTTTGGAGCAGGCCTTGGAGAAAGTAAGCAAAAATATTTGTATGTATCCGAACCACAAAATGACTTTATTTTTTCTATATTAGCAGAAGAATTAGGATTTATTGGATGTGCTGTAGTAATTATTCTATTTGCCATTCTTATATGGAGAGGTATTGTAACAGCAATGAAAGCACCAGATATGTTTGGTAGCTTATTAGCAATTGGAATTACCGTATTAGTAGGAGTTCAAGTAATTATCAATATTGCCGTTGTTACTTCTTCTATACCAGTAACAGGTATGCCACTACCATTCTTTAGTTACCGGTGGTACAGCCTTAGTTATTTTAATGTGCCGGAATGGGTGTGTTATTAAATATATCGCGAGCGACCAATAAAGTATAAGGAGGAAACGAAATGAGAGTAATTATTGCAGCAGCAGGTACTGGTGGACATATTACTCCTGGAATTGCCATTGCCAATACCATAAAAAAGGAAGAAAAAGATTCTGAAATTATTTTTGTTGGAACCGATAGAGGATTGGAAAATGATTTAGTTCCAAGAGCAGGATATGAACTAAAAAAAATTCATGCTTATGGAATTAGTAGAGAATTTACCTTAAAAAATATTAAAAGAATGTACAAAACCATACTAGGAATTGGCGAAGCGAAAAAAATAGTAAAAGAGTTTAAACCAGATGTGGTAATCGGTACAGGAGGATATATTTCTGGTCCAATGGGGCTAGCTGCAAAAAAATATAAAGTGCCATTGGTACTTCATGAAAGCAATGCATTTCCGGGTATGACAGTAAAGCTGTTATCTAAAAAAGCGAATCTTGTTTTGGTGGGATTTGAAGATGCACTAAAACGATTACCAAAAGCCAAAAAAGTGGTAGTTACAGGAACTCCTACCAAAGTAGTAGAAATGCATTTAACAGATTTACAAAAAGAAAAAATAAGGCAAGAATTAAAGTTAGATTCTACCAAAAAAACAGTCTTAGTAGTAGGAGGAAGTCAAGGAGCAAAAAGTATTAACGAAAGCTTACTTGGTATGATACAAGAGAAAAAAAGTAGAAACTATCAAATTGTTTGGGCTACAGGACATTCTGGCTATGAAGCGGTAAAAAAACAAATAGAAGCAAATGGAAATACAATAGATGCCTTAGAAGATGTAAGAATAGTGCCATATGTTTATAATATGTCTGAAATTTTAAACATGGTAGATTTAGTAATTGCAAGAAGTGGTGCAATGACCATTACAGAAATTTCTATTGTAGGAAAACCTGCTATTTTTATTCCATTTCCGAATGCAGCAGAAAACCATCAAGAGTATAATGCAAAAGTTTTGGTAAATGCCGGAGCAGCAAGAATGATTTTAGATAAAGATTTGACAGCAGAAAGACTAGAAACCGAAATAGAAGAGATAATACAACAAAATGGAGTATTGCAACAAATGGGAAATAAAGCAAAAACAATTGCAAAAGATAATGTAGAAAATCGTATTTATCAGGAAATTAAAAAAATTGTAAAAAAATAAAAGATAGAGTCCTTTTTTGGCGAAATAAGGACTCTATTTTTCTTGAAAAAGAATCTGCGAAAATACAAGAAAGAACAAGAAAAAAGAGTAAACGAAGAGAAAAGGATAAAATAACAATAAGAAATGTCGAAATAAGTCGAAAAAGAAAGTAATTTTACTTAGCTTTTTTTTCGGAACTTATTGATTTTCTAAGGAAAGGGGTATATAGTAAAAATCATATAATATACAAAAGTAGAAGAAAAGGAGTTTAGTATGAAAAGCAAGAAGGAATATTTTGGAGAAGTTATTGTAGCTTCTAACGATTTAATTGAAAAGGATGTTGACAAAATGCAGATGGAGTATTACAAAACACAAGGACTAGAAGAAGGAGAACCATTTTTACGGTGTGGAAGTAATTACGAAAAAATATAAAGGAGAAGAGGTTATCATTACTTCTAATTTAGTAACCGATTTATCGGATATAAAATATACAGCAGACGATTTAGTAAAACTATTAAAAACCAATAAAGTAACATGTATTGAGTTAGATGAAATATTAGAGGATTTAAAATATAAAGGTTAAAAGGGAAAAATTATCTTATGCAAATAGGATAATTTTTTCTTCTTTTGTTAAGATATACTTGCAAAATCTAAAAATATAGTCTAGAATACTTAAGAAAGGTTACAAGGTAATAGTATTCAAATTATATTTATCTTGTATGGACATACTTGTAACAAATAAAGAAAGGACGAAGATATGGCAGATAATTTAATTATTGTAGAGTCTCCTGCAAAAGCAAATACTATAAAAAAATTTTTAGGAAGCAAAACAAAAGTGCTTGCCTCTATGGGACATATTCGTGATTTGCCAAAATCCAAAATGGGAATAGATATAGAAAATAATTTTGAACCACAGTATATTAATATACGTGGAAAAGCAAGTCTTATTAAATCCTTAAAAACAGAGGCAAAAAAAGCAAAAAAAGTATATTTGGCAACTGACCCTGACCGTGAAGGAGAAGCTATTGCATGGCATTTAGCACATATTTTAGAAATACCAGAAGAAGAAACCTGCAGGGTTACTTTTAACGAGATAACCAAAGAAACTGTGCAAAATTCTATCAAACAACCCAGAAAACTGGATAAAAACTTAATTGATGCACAACAAGCTAGACGTGTTTTAGATAGAATAGTAGGATATAAAATAAGTCCGGTTTTATGGAAAAAAGTAAAAAGAGGCTTATCTGCTGGTAGAGTGCAGTCCGTAGCTGTAAAATTAATTGTAGATAGAGAAGAAGAAATAGAAAAATTTATTCCAGAAGAATATTGGAACATTTATGCTACCTTGGCGCAAAAATCTACTGGCAAAACGTTTTTAGCAAAATTTTATGGAAAAGATGGAAAAAAACAAGAATTACACCATAAAGAAGAAGTAGATACCATTGTAAAAGGGATACAAGGGAAAGAATATATTGTAAAAGAAGTAAAAAAAGGAGAAAAGAAAAGAACACCAGCTCCTCCTTTTACCACATCTACCATGCAACAAGAAGCTTCTAGAAAATTAGGTTTTACCTTAAAAAAGACAATGTCTGTAGCACAAGGACTATACGAAGGGGTAAATATAGAAGGAAGAGGCAGCATAGGACTTATTACTTACATGAGAACAGATTCTACCAGAATTTCGGAAGAAGCAAGAGCTTCTGCTAAAACCTATATTACCAAAACCTATGGGGAAGAATATTACGAAAATAGATACTATAAAACAAAACAAGGGGCACAAGATGCACACGAAGCAATAAGACCAACCTATATTGATTTAACCCCAGATTCTATTAAAAATTCTTTGACTAGTGACCAATATAAATTATACAAATTAGTATACAATCGATTTATTGCAAGTCAAATGCAATCTGCTATTTATGCTACCCTTGCCGTAGATATTGGCGTAGGAGAGTATTTGTTTAAAGCAAATGGTCAAAACCTTAAATTTAAAGGTTTTATGACATTATATGTAGAAGGAACAGATGATAATAAAGAGGAAGAAAATACGAGTCTTCCAGAATTGACGGTGGGAGAAACGGTAAAACAAGAAAAACTAGAACCAAAACAAAGCTTTACCGAACCACCACCAAGGTACACAGAAGCAAGTTTGGTAAAAGCGTTAGAAGAAAAAGGAATAGGACGACCAAGTACCTATTCTCCTACGATTACCACCATTTTAGAAAGAAGATATATTGAAAAAGAACAAAAACAGTTAGTACCAACAGAACTAGGAAAAATAGTAAATAAATTACTAGTAGAAAATTTTGCTGATGTTATTAATGTAGAATTCACAGCAAAAATAGAAGAAGAATTTGACGAAGTGGCAGAAGGAAAAGAAAACTGGAAAAATATTATACAAGAGTTTTATGGACCTTTTGAACAAAATGTAGAAAAGGTAGAAAAAGAATTAGAACATGTAAAACTAGAATACGAAGTATCTGATGTACCATGCGAAAAATGTGGCAGAATGATGGTAATTAAATATGGTAGATATGGCAAATTTTTAGCATGTCCAGGATATCCAGAATGTAAAAATGCAAAACCATGGGTAGAAACAATTGATGTTCCTTGTCCAAAGTGTGGAGCAAAAGTGCAAGTAAGAAAAACAAAAAGAAAACGTAACTATTATATTTGCGAAAATAATCCGGCTTCTTGTGATTATATTTCTTGGACAAAACCAAAAAAAGGTGAAAAATATGTGGAAAACCAAGACGGAGAAGAAATATCAAAAGAAGTAAAAAAGACTACTAGTAAAAAGAAAAAAGCAAAGAAAACGGGAGCAAAGAAGACTACCGCAAAAAAGACTACTAAAAGAGCATCTACTCGTAAGAAAAAAAATAGTGAGGAAACATAGGAAAAAGATGGCGAAAAACCATCTTTTTTCTTTGGAATACTTGAAAATTTAGAATTCTATAGTATAATTAACTATTATGTGTTAAAGGGGCTTTTGGAGTATGTTAATAAATAGAGAAGTGATAGAAGAATTATATGAAGATGCAGGAATAGGAAGAAGAATAAGAGCAGAAGACTATGTCAAACAAAAGAAAGTAAGGCTTACCAAAACCTATTATGAAGATAGTAATAATTTTGACTTGCATGCTATTGTACAAGGGAATGTAGAGGAAGAATATAAAACTTATATTTCTGTAAAGAAAGGTGAAATACAAGATGCTAGTTGTGAATGTGTAGACTACCAATCTACCTATGGAACTTGTAAACATATTTTAGCTATGGTATTAGAATTTATAAATCAAAAGGAATTAGAAAGCAAAATACAAGAAAAACAAAAAGGGCAAAAGGAAAAAATGGTTACCATGGAACTCCATAAAGAAGAATACCGAAATTTTAAACAATTATTAAATACTTTTTATCCTGCACAAGAAAGAACAAGAGAAATAAGAACAGAAAAAAAACAAGCAAAACATACAGTACAAATAAAGCCTAAATTTATTTTAGAAAAATTTCAAAAAAAATTAAAATTGGAATTTAAAATCGGAGAAAAACAATTTTATAAAATAAAGAACTTATCCCAGTTTTATGATGCTGTAATGGGACACAAAGAATATCACTATGGGGCAAAATTGGACTTTGTACACGAAATGGATATGTTCACAAAAGAGAGTGTCCCTTTAGTAGAGTTTATTTTAAAATATGCAGAATTAATAAACTATGTAAATGCACATATTTCTGCTTCCTATTATGGACCAAAGCCAATTAGTGCTGGAACATTAGTACTTACCAAAGATGGATTAGATGAAATATTTTCTATTTTAAAAGGAAAGCAAGTTGCATTTCAAGATGAATACGGAGAAGAAGAAGTATTTTTTGTAGACCAAAATCCCCAAATAGAATTTAAAGTGGAGAAAATAAACAAAAACGAATATCACATTATTCCGAATATAGAAATTTTTCAATATCATATTTTAGAAGGAAAAGATAATCTTTATTTCTTATACGAAGGCACGTTTTATCGTTGCACAAAAGAATTTTCCGAAGGAGTACTAAAAATGTTAGAAGTATTCCGAAGAAATTTTACCGAAGAAATGATTTTTCAAAAAGAAGACCTTACATCCTTTTTTTCCTTTATATTACCAAAAGTAAAAACCAATATCAATATAGAAAAATTAGACCAAGCAGAAGTACAAAAATATATGCCAAAGGAATTAGCTGTTAAGCTATTTTTGGATTTTGATGAAAATAATTTTATGACAGCAGAAGTAAGATTTTGCTATGGAGAAAAAGAATTTAACCCGATTTGTCAAACCATAGATGAACCAAGAGATATGGTAAAAGAAGATGAAGTAACCAATATTTTTCAAAGAACAGGATTTTTATTAGACCAAAAAAACGCAAGATTTATTCTTACCAAAGAAGAAAATATTTATCATTTTCTTTCCGAAGAAATAGCTTTTTATATGCAAGAATTTGAAGTAATGGTTACGGATCGATTTAAACAAAGAGAAATTCGTATGCCAAAACTGGAAAGCATTGGTGTGCGTGTAGAAAATAACTTACTAGATATTCAGCTAGGAGATATGAACTTTGACAAAGAAGAATTACAAGAAATTTTACAAAAATATCGTTTGCGAAAAAAATACCATAGATTAAAAGATGGAAGTTTTTTAAACTTAGAAGAAAATGATGCCATTGCTTTTTTAGATAATATGACATCTGGATTGGGAATAGAAGACAAACAGCTCCAAAAAGGAGAACTCTATTTACCAATGTATCGTAGCTTGTATTTAGACACTATTTTAAACTCTATGAAACAAGTAGAAATACAAAAATCAGATAGTTATAAACAAATGACAGAAAAAGTAAAAAATAGAGAACTAGAAGCAGGTTGTGTGGTTCCAGAAGAATTAGAAAATGTATTACGTTATTACCAAAAAATTGGTTTTCAATGGTTAAAAACATTAGACTACTATAACTTAGGTGGAATTTTAGCAGACGATATGGGACTTCGGAAAAACCATACAAATGCTTGCTGTTATTGTATCCTATTTAGAAGAACATACAAAGGAAGAAAGAAAGCCTTGTTTAGTGGTATGTCCAAGTTCACTATCTTTAAACTGGAAAAAGGAAGCAGAAAAATTTGCAAAAGACATGAAATGCCTTGTAATTAGTGGAGTAGCCAGTGAACGTGAAAAAGCATTACAATCTATTCCAAACTACGATTTAGTAATTACTTCTTATGACTTATTAAAACGTGATATTGAGCAATATGAACAATATGGCTATACCTTCCAATATATTATTGCTGATGAGGCACAATATATCAAAAATAGTAATACACAAAATGCAAAAGCCATCAAAAAAATAAAAGCAAAAACCAAATATGCTTTAACAGGAACACCAATAGAAAATTCTTTAGCAGAGCTCTGGTCTATTTTTGATTTTATGCTACCAGGATATTTGTTTGGGTACAAAAAATTTAAAGAAATGTACGAAATTCCTATTGTAAAAGACCAAGATGAACTAGCAATGAAAAAGCTAAAAATGCTCATTGAACCTTTTATTTTAAGAAGAAATAAAAAAGAAGTATTAACCGAATTACCAGACAAAACCATTACGGTTTTATATAACGAAATGGAAGAAGAGCAACAAAAACTATACCTATCTTATTTAGCACAAAGTAAACAAACCATGCTAGAAGAAATTCAAGCAAATGGTATACAAAAAAGTCAAATAAAAATATTGGCATTACTAACAAGACTACGTCAAATTTGTTGCCATCCAAGCTTGTTTTTAGAAAATTACAATGGAGAAAGTAGTAAACTAAACCAATGTGTAGAAATTGTAAAAGATGGTATTCATAGTGGGCATAAAATATTAATCTTTTCAGGATATACTTCTATGTTCCCTATTTTAGAAAAGAAACTAAAAAAAGAAGGTATCACCTATTATAAATTAACAGGACAAACAGAAGTATCCGAGAGAATTCATTTAGTAGATGCTTTTAATACCAATCCAGAAGTAAAAGTATTCTTAATTTCATTAAAAGCAGGAGGTACAGGTCTTAATTTAACAGGAGCGGATATGGTAATTCATTATGACCCATGGTGGAATTTATCTGCAGAAAACCAAGCAACAGACCGTGCGTATCGAATAGGGCAAAAAAACAATGTACAAGTATATAAATTAATTACCAAAAATTCCATAGAAGAAAAAATTTACGAATTACAAGAAAGAAAAGCAAAACTAGTAGATACGATGTTAGATACCAAAACAACCTTTATTAGCAAGTTAACAAAAGAAGAA
Source organism: uncultured Clostridiaceae bacterium (assembly GCA_930990125.1). Classification (GTDB taxonomy): domain Bacteria; phylum Bacillota; class Clostridia; order TANB77; family CAG-508; genus CAKNOI01. Next base: position 15,157 of record CAKNOI010000024.1, read on the forward strand.
ATTATGGATTTATTTAAATAGCATAAAAGAAATGAAGGATAGAAACTATCTTTATTGCAGATTAGAAAAAATATATATTTTAATAGAGAGGAGAAAGCATGAAAGAAGAATCTTGCCTTGTCATAGGAGGAGGATTAGCAGGGGCAGAAGCGGCATATCAAATAGCAAAAAGAGGAATACCAGTAACGGTATACGAAATGAAACCTACGGTATATTCTCCTGCTCACTCCAATCAAAATTTAGCCGAAATTGTATGTAGCAATTCTTTAAAATCGAATCTTGTTACGAACGCATGTGGTCTATTAAAAGAAGAATTACGCCTATTAGGCTCTTTACTGCTTAAAATAGCAGATGAAACAGCAGTTCCAGCAGGACAAGCACTTGCTGTAGATAGAGAAAGCTTTTCACAAAAAGTAACAGAAATGTTAGAAAAGGAACCTAACATTACCATAGTAAGAAAAGAAATAACAGAAATTCCTAAAGATGCTGTTGTTATTCTGGCTACAGGACCACTTACTTCGCCTAAATTAGCAGAAAACATAAAAGAATTATTAGGAGATAACGAACTGTACTTTTACGATGCGGCAGCACCTATTATAGAAAAAGAAACCATTGACTTTAGCATTGCTTTTTATGGAGACCGTTATGGAAAAGGAGAAGCTGCCTATATTAACCTTCCTATGAACCAAGAAGAATACGAAAACTTTGTAACAGAACTTGTAAATGCAGAAGTAGTAACACTGCACGACTTTGAAAAAAGAGAAATATTTGAAGGCTGTATGCCAATAGAAATTATGGCAAAAAGAGGAATAGATACCTTACGCTTTGGACCACTAAAACCAGTAGGATTCACAGACCCAAGAACCGGAAAAAGACCATATGCTATTGTACAATTAAGGCAAGATAATAGTGCAGGAAATTTGTATAATATGGTAGGTTTTCAAACCAATTTAAAATACGGAGAACAAAAAAGAGTATTTTCTATGCTACCAGGACTAAAAAATGCAGAATTTATAAAATACGGGGTAATGCACAGAAACACCTATATTCAATCTCCAAACCACTTAAATGCAGGGTACCAATTAAAGAAAAATCCCAATATCTTTTTTGCAGGACAAATAACAGGAGTAGAAGGCTATGTAGAATCTATTTCCTCTGGCTTAGTAGCAGGAATAAATGCAGTAAATGTATACCAAGGAAAAGATATTATTACCTTTCCAAAAGAAACCATGATAGGAAGCCTAGCAGACTACATTTCCACCCCAAAGGAAACCTTTGCACCAATGAATGCAAACTTTGGAATATTGCCTGTACCAGAAGAGAAAATACGAGATAAGAAGAAAAAAAATGAAATGTTAGCAAAAAGAAGTTTAGAAGTCTTAAAAAATGTAGAAAAAGAAGGGTAAAAAAGTGAATTTACATAAAACTTGCAAAAAAGGGAAATATATGGTATAATAAGAAAGATGATGTAAGAGAACACAAAATAAGAAAATAAAAATTAGAGGAGATGGTACGAATGGCAAAGTTTTCACTAGAAAAACAATTAGAAGAATTTAAAAAGATGTCTGAACAAGATTTGAATGCAAGACTTAACATGGATAAAGAGGAAGCAAGTAAAAGGTTAAAAACAATCTATGGAATGACAAAAAGTATAGAAAATAGTTCTAACCCAAACCCAAAATTAGTAGAGCAAAGAGATAAGCTTAGCAAAGAAGCTGGCAAATATGATAAGGATTCTAAAAAGATAGAAGGATACCTAAAGAACAAAGATAAAATAGAAAAAATAAGAAGCATCCAAAAAACATATTTACAAAAAGCTGTTAAAATTGCAAGAGAACAAAAAATGACACAAGCAAAAATAAATATTTTAGAAAAAAACATTTTTGCACTAGAAGAAAAATTGGCTAAAGACCCTAGCTCTGTTACGAATCAAGATTATGTACAATTACCAATACAAAAACAAGAAGTAGAAAAATTAAAAGCAAAAATGGCAGAATATGCAAAACAAATAGCTTCTGTACAAAATGCATGGAATAAATGTGATATGACATGGAGAGCTTTATTCTGGAATAAATCCTGGGAAGAAATACATAAAAGAGCGATAGAAGATAGTAAAAAAGCAGGAAGATATACAGGATCAAAAGAGCAAATGAAGCCATATAAGGAAACGGCAAAAGAATTTGCAGAAAACCATCCAAAACTTGCAAAAGCTGGAGAAATTCTTCAAGGCGCAAAGGATAGAATTCTACCAAGAGACGAAGAAAACAAAATGCCAAAAGAAGATTTTGCAACAAGACATCCTAGACTTGCCAAAGTAAGAGACTTCTTTAAAAAGATAAAAGATAGATTTTCTAGAAAAGAAATAAAACAATTAGAGGCACCAATAGACAATAAACAAAAAGACGCATTTATAGAAAAATTAAGAGAAATGACAGAACTTACACCAGATGAAAGAATAGAAAAAAGAGCAGAAGAACAAAAACAAAAATCACAAAGAGACGATGAATATACAAGATAAAAAAGATAGACTGTAAAGTAATCCCCAGTTATTATACAAACGTGTAATAATTGGGGATTTTATATCAAAAATTGCACAGCAAAACAATCAAAAAATGCACAACAAAACTGTCAAAATTTGCACAATGAATATTGAAAAAAATAAAAAAATATGGTATCCTAAAAAAGAGGTGATGGTAATGAAATTGACCAAAAAAGGTTATATACCAAGATTAATTGATAAGGCAATAGAAGAAAATCTGGAAATTTTTGGAGCGATCAGTATTGAAGGACCAAAGTGGTGTGGTAAAACATGGACTGCTTTAAATCATTCCAATAGTGTAACGTATTTAAATAATACAGCAGATAATTTTAGAGAAAAACATTTAGCAGAAATGGATGTAAACCTTGTTTTAGACAAGGAAAAGCCAGAGCTTATTGATGAATGGCAAGAAGTACCTGCAATATGGGATGCAGTAAGATTTAAATGCGACGAAGATAATAAAAAAGGAAAATATATTTTAACTGGTTCAAGTGTTCCTATAAGTGATAAAATACATCATTCTGGAGCAGGAAGAATTTGTAAAATGAAAATGTATACCATGTCTTTATACGAATCAGGAGATTCTAGTGGCGATGTTTCCTTAAAAGACTTGTTTGATAATACAGTGAAAAACAAATTGGTAAATAAAGTAGAGTTAAAAAGATTAGCAGAACTAATTGTAAGAGGTGGCTGGCCAGAAACCGTTAATATTAGTATAGCAGGGGCTATGAAAATATCCAGAAGTTATATTGAGGCAGTATTAGACAAAGATATCCACGAAATAGATGGAGTCAAAAGAGATAAACAAAAAATGGAAATGTTGTTAAGATCACTTGCTAGAAATGAAAGTACTATTTCTGCAAATAATGTGTTAATGAAGGATATTGATGACAATGTAACAGAAGAAGATATTACCATCAGCAGAAATACAGTTACAGATTATCTAAATGTATTAGATAGATTACATTTAATAGAAAACCAAAACTCTTTTATGTATAAAATACGTTCAAGACTAAATGTAGGAAAAAATCCCAAAAGACATTTTATTGATCCATCCTTAGGATGTGCTATTTTAAATATTACGCCAGAAAAATTGATGAATGATTTAGAGACAATGGGATTATATTTTGAAGCTTTGTGTGAGAGAGATTTGAAAATATATGCAGAAAGTATAGGCGCTAAGTTATACCATTATAGAGAAAATGATACCGGAGTAGAAGTAGATGCCATAGTAGAAATTGCAGATGGAGAATATGGAGCAATAGAAATAAAGTTAGGAGCCAATAAAGAAGAAGAAGCGGCTAAAAGTTTGAAAAAATTTTATGAATTAGCGGAAGTAAAACCAAAATTCATGTGTGTAATTTGTGGACTATATGATGCTGTTGTAAAAAGACCAGATGGAATATATGTATTACCAATTACAGCATTAAAACCTTAAATGAATTTGTAGAGAATAAAGGAGTAAGTATGGGAGAATATAATGGAAAAATTAATGTACCAAAAGATACCATGTTATTTGTAGTAAATAGTGTGTTTCATCAACATATTAAAGAAAGTACAACAAAAGAAAACATACTAAAAATGATGCCAGAAATATATGAAAATGCAGACGATGAAGAAATAATAAAAATGCTACCTTATAGAACATATCAAGACTTAGAAAGACTAATGGAGTATACAAAAACAAGTGATGACATAAAATCATTTTTCTATACAAGTGAGCATCCTAATATAAGGTTCTTAGAAGAGGCTATGATCATAGTAATGAGAGCAAAGTATCATGACTATAATTATTCGCTTAATCCTGGTGTTATAGAAAAGTTAAAAAGATTATTTTCAAAAGAAAATAAAATTATAGCAAATAGATATGGAGAAATAGAAAACTTAACAGTAGGAATGCTGTATACGTATGGTATAGTGGATTTTGATTTTTTGAGGAAACAATTATGCAAATATAGGAATGAGATTATTACAGAAAAAGAATTGAGAGATATCTATTTTACAAGGTTGAACTTAAATACATTTGTGAATAATTATGATATTCGATGGATAAATACAAATGAAGTTCAATATTTTGTTACCTATTTAGAGGAAGAATATTGTCCAATGGATATAGGTCAAATAGCAGAAGAACAAAAAGCAAGAAAAATGCAATATAAGCAGTTCCCTAAACAAGAAATATTAAAAAGAGAAGAATATTTATGGGATGAAAGAACACAAACATTATACAATTATGTGAAATCTAAAAATAATGATATCTATGAATGGAAATTCAAAAATCTAATCAAAAAGAACGAATTAGGAATGGATATTTTAGGAGAGATGTCTAATATTTGTATGTTTGAAGATGACTTTGAATTACAAAAATTTCTAGATTTATTTATGGATTGGTATAATAATAGTCCACAGTACATGTTAGGTGGTTATACACCAATAGAGTTCATAAATCATTAAAAGACCTCTAATTGCCAGCCGGAAAGTTTTGTAAAAAGCGTTGACTTTTTCCATATTGCATGATACAATCCTGAATTTGACAGTTGTAAAAGAGTAAAAGACTGATAACCCTTGATATTAA
>CAKNOI010000025.1 GCA_930990125.1 uncultured Clostridiaceae bacterium
GCACTGTCAATGCTTATATCAATTTTGTATTTAATTAACTGTCAAATTCCCGAGTGGTAGAATAAAAGTACTTGTATTAAAATATTGCTAAAAATATAGTCTATCTTCTTGAATAATGCAAAAAAGAATTATATAATAACATAGAAAATTAATATGATGTAGGAGAAATACATGAATAAAACGAAAAGAAAAATATTTGAAACTTCTATGAAATTATTTGCAGAAAAAGGATATGATGCTACTAGCATTGAAGAAATAACTGCTACTGTAGGAGTGGCAAAAGGTACGTTATATTATCATTTTTCTAGCAAAGAAGAAATATTTAACTTTTTAGTAGAAGAAGGCATGAAATTATTAAAAAATAGTATTGATATCAAAACAGCAAAACTAACAAATTCTATTGATAAATTAAGAGCCGTTGTATTAATTCAAATTAAAATTTTAGTAAAATACGAACAATTTATTTGTATTTTACTAAGTCAAATTTGGGGGGCGGAAAAAAGAAGCATTTTGTGTCGAAATTCGCTTTTTGAATGTATTAATACTGTAGAAGACATTGTGCAAGAAGGAATTGCAAAAGGTGAAATTATAGAAGTAGACCCAAAGGTAGTAGCATCAGAAATTTTTTCTTTAACTTGTTCGAGCTTAATATATAAATTAAAAACAGGCAAAAAAATAGAAGAGGCAAAGTTATATCACGAGCTTGATAAGTCCATGATACAAGGATTAATTCGAAAATAAAAGGTATCAATTTTGATAACCAAAACAGAAAAAAAGCAAATTTTGTCGAAACTCTGAAAAATAACTTTCCGTAAGAAAAAACTTAAAAAAGTTTCCCTTTTTTGCTTGACATTTATGCTCTTTTTGTAATAGAATTGTTATGAAGTAAAAAAGAAAGAAATTTAAGATGGTTTTTGCAGAAAAATGTAGAATAGGGGGAACATCTTAAAGAAAACAAAGGAGGCGCTTTTACATTGTCTAGAGCTGGCATCGTAAATGTAAGAATGGTAATTACAGAAGAAAAGATTTTATCTAATATAGATAAAATAGAAAAAATGATTAATCCAAATAATAAAAAACAAATAATTCAATTAGAAGATGATACCTATTTTAAGGATTTAATAGAGTCTATTAAAACATATTTAATAGAATATCCAAAGAAGAAAAACTTTCCAAAGAGTGTGTATAAGGCTGCTTATGGACTAGTAGAATATGCAACCAATCAATTTGAAGAAAACACCAAACGAATTGAAGAGTTAATCAGACAAAGAGAAAAAAATATTAGTCTAGCATCCAGATTAAAAGAAGTGTTAGCAATTGTAGAAAATAAAGAAGAAAATTGGAAAGAAAGTATTAATGAAATAGCATCCGATTTTTCCGATGATATTATTGAAACACTCGGAATTATTGGAAGAGCCAAAGGAAAAAAATCACAAAATTATGAAGATGCTATCAAATTGGTAAATGCAAGAATTGTAAATTTGGAATCTAACTTACATATAGAAATAGACATGGAAAGAATAGAAGATAGATCCAAAGCATTAAGTTATATAGGAATTGAAGTTGCAGATGCTCTTAAATTAATACCAGTTCCAGAAAACTTAAATGAGGAAGAAGATGTTGTACAAGAACAAAATGTAGTACAACCAATTGCAAACGAAAATAGAGCTGTAAAAGAAGAAAAAGCAAAAGTGGTAGTACCAAATCAAGAATATGTAGAACAAACAAGAGTAGAAGTAAAACCTTCTTTATGGCAAAGATTTAAAGAAAGTAAGTTTGTAAAAACAATTAAATATATTATGAAGATAAGAGTGGTATTAGATATACCAGCAAATGCGCTTCCAGAAGGAAGAGGAGAACAGTAAGAAGAAAAGGCAAATACTTTCTGTATTTGTCTTTTCTAGTCTGACATAGCTTCCTTCAAGATAGCTCTTATCTTACATAGATGGAGGAAATATGATTGACATACATTCACACCTTATTCATGGGGTAGATGATGGTTCTATTGGAGTAGAAATGTCTTTAAACATGGCAAAAGAAGCTGTAAAAGCAGGGTTTACGGATATAATATGTACCCCGCATTATATGCTTGGACAATATGAAATTTCCAAAGAAAAAATTAAAGAATATTTAGAATTACTAAAACAAGAAATAAAAAAAGAAAATATACAAATTACGTTACACCAAGGAAATGAAATATATTTAGAAAAAGAAGTAATACAGAGTATACAAAAAGGAATCATTTCACCATTAGGAAGCAGTAAGTATGTACTAGTAGAGCTACCTATTAATCAATATATGCAAGGAATTGGAAATTTACTATATGAAGTAATAGCATTAGGATATGTACCAATTCTTGCACATCCAGAACGATACTTGTACGTACAGGAAAATCCAAAGCTAGTTTATGAATGGATTCAAAAAGGAGCCTATATCCAAACAAATTATGGAAGCGTGCTAGGAAAATACGGAGTAAAAGCAGAAAAAACTTTAAAACTTTTATTCAAACATAAAATGGTTCATTTTATTGCAAGTGATGCCCATAGAGATACATCAATTTATATGCAAATAGAAGAAGCAAAGCAAAAATTAGAAAAATGGACATCGAAAGAAGTAATAGAAAGGATAAGCAATTACAATCCGGCTTGCATTTTACAAAATACAGAAATAGAATTCCAAGAACCAGTCCCTTATAAAATAAGTTGGCTCAAAAAATTTAAAAATTCTATTGACAAGTAATAAGAAATACGTTATAATCTATCTTGCGTTAGAAATGCGCCCTTAGCTCAGTTGGTCAGAGCAACCGGCTCATAACCGGTGGGTCCAAGGTTCGAATCCTTGAGGGCGCACCATAACGCACACTATATTTGGGTAGGTGGCCGAGTGGCTAAAGGCGGCAGACTGTAAATCTGTTCTCATTTGAGTACGATGGTTCGAATCCATCCCTGCCCACCAGAAAGCTGAATTCATTTAGAATTCAGCTTTTTTGCAATAAAGTAGTCTATTATAAACATAGTAAATGATATACAAAATCTTGCTAATCTTAAAAATTTATCTTTTAATAAAGTTGTAATTTCTTTATTAGAATTTAGCTTGCATAATTTAGAGGAAGAAGATAAAGAAAAGATAGAAAGCTTAAAAAATAATTTTCTATTTAGATAGACTTAAGTAGTCTATCTTTTTTAAAGTTTTTAAGTAACTATTGTAAAAAAATGATGAAAAATAGAAAAAAACAATTGAAGAAAAAATATGACTCTGCTATAATGAAGCTAACCAATACATATAATAAAAATAAGGAGGCTTGATATATGGAAGAACAAACAAAGTGTACTAATTGTATGGAACAAAAGACCAAAAAAGAGGTTGAGGAGCTCCTTACCAAATATGAGAGGCATAAAGATAATTTAATTCAAATTCTAAATGAAGTGCAAGAAAAATATGGGTATATACCTCCTATTGCGCAACTTACTATTTCTGAGTATCTTTCTATTCCTATGGCCGAAATTTACGGCGTTATTACGTTTTATTCTCGTTTTACCCTAAAACCAAAAGGAAAATATAATATATCTGTTTGTTTGGGAACAGCTTGTTTTGTAAAGGGTTCGCAGGTAATTTTAGATAGAGTAAAAAGCACATTACATATTGAAGAAGGAGAAACTACAAAAGATGGAAAGTTTTCTTTAGATGCCACAAGATGTGTAGGTGCATGTGGCTTAGCACCGGTATTTACAGTAAATGATGAGGTGTATGGTAAAGCAACAGTAAAAAAATTAGATGAGGTGTTAGAAGAATATAGTAAAAAAGAGTAAGGAGGAAAGAATTTGAAAACAATAGAGCAAATAGAAGAAATTAGAAAAAAGATAAGACAAGAGTTAGACATAAGAGTAAATAGTAAAAGTAGTACAAGAGAAAAACATATTTTGGTATGTCAAGGAACTGGCTGTACTTCTTCTAAATCGCCAGAAATTATAGAAACATTTCGTAAGATTTTAAAAGAAGAAAAGATAGAAAATGTAAGAGTGATTCGTACAGGATGTTTTGGTTTATGTGCCAAAGGACCTATTGTTATTATTCGTCCAGAAGATACGTTTTATGCTATGGTTAAACCAAGCGATTGTGAGGAAATTATTCATACCCATATTATAGAAGGAAAAGAAGTAACAAGACTTCTTTGTAAAGATGTAGATGGTACCATGGTAAAAAAGCTAGATGAGCTTAATTTTTACAAAAAGCAAAAAAGAATTGCTTTAAAAAATTGTGGTGTCATTGATCCAGAGGATATTGATGAATACATTGCTTTTGATGGATATAAAGCGCTAGAAAAAGTACTAACCCAAATGTCACCAGGCGAAGTAATAGATGTGGTAAGTAAATCTGGCCTTCGTGGACGTGGGGGAGCAGGTTTCCCAACCGGTAAAAAGTGGCTATTTACCAAGCAGGCAGAAGGAGAGCAAAAATATGTGGTATGTAATGCCGATGAGGGAGACCCGGGAGCTTTTATGGACCGTAGTATTTTAGAGGGAGACCCACATTGCGTGTTAGAAGCTATGATGATTGCAGGTTACGCCATCGGAGCCAATAAAGGATATATTTATGTAAGGGCGGAATATCCTATTGCGGTACATAGACTAAGTGTTGCCATTAACCAAGCAAAAGAATATGGGCTATTAGGTACTAATATTTTAGGAACGGATTTTTCTTTTGATATAGAAATACGTTTGGGTGCAGGTGCTTTTGTGTGTGGAGAAGAAACAGCACTGCTAGAATCCATAGAAGGTAGACGTGGTCAGCCAAGAGTAAAACCTCCTTATCCTGCAAACAAGGGCTTATGGGGATGTCCTACATTAATTAACAATGTAGAAACTTATGCTAATATTACCAAGATTATTTTAAATGGTGCAGAATGGTTTGCAGGTATTGGAACAGAAAAGTCAAAAGGAACAAAAGTATTTGCTTTAGGAGGAAATGTAGTAAATATTGGACTAGTAGAGGTACCAATGGGAACCACTTTGCGTGAAATTGTATACGATATTGGTGGAGGAATTCCGAATGGCAGAGAATTTAAAGCAGCACAAACAGGAGGACCTTCTGGAGGCTGTATTCCAAAAGAGCATTTAGATACGCCAATTGATTATGAATCATTATCCGAGATAGGTTCTATGATGGGGTCTGGTGGATTAATTGTTATGGATGATACCAAGTGTATGGTAAATATAGCAAGGTTTTACCTAGATTTTACCGTAAGTGAGAGCTGTGGAAAATGCACCCCATGCCGTATTGGAACCAAAAGAATGTTAGAAATACTAGAAAGACTTTGCGAAGGAAAAGCAGGAGAAGAAGATATTTATAAATTAGAAAGACTTGCCAATAGTATTAAAAAATCTGCCATTTGCGGACTAGGGCAAACAGCACCAAACCCAGTACTTAGTACTCTAAAGTATTTTAGAGACGAGTATCGCCAGCACGTTTTATACTATGAGTGTCGTGCAAAAGAATGTAAGGCACTTGCAAAAATTGAAATAGACCCAGAAAAGTGCAAAGGTTGTGGTATGTGTAAAAAGGTATGTCCGGTAGGCGCCATATCAGGAGAGATAAAAATGCCACATAAAATAGACCAAGAAAAGTGTATCAAATGTGGAAGCTGTAAGCAAAAATGCCCATTTAAGGCAATAGGATAGGAGGGAAAAATATGCCAGAAACCAAAATGATTCATCTAAAAATAGATGATGTAGAACTTTCTGTAGAAGAAGGAACCACTATATTAATAGCTGCAAGAAAAGCAGGAATTGATATCCCAACACTATGCTACTTAAAAGATATTAACGAAATTGGCGATTGTAGAATGTGTATTGTGGAAGTAGAAGGAAGAAAAGGTTTTGCAACTTCCTGTATCCAAAAAGTAGAAGAAGGAATGGTAGTACATACCCACTCACCAGAAGTACTAGAAGCAAGAAGAGTAATTCTAGACCTTATTATTTCTAACCACAGCAAAGACTGCTTAACCTGTATTCGCTCTGGAAATTGTGAGTTACAGGACCTTTCTATTAAATTTAATATTCAAAATATCGAGTTTGAAGGGGAAAGAAATATTCACCAAGTAGACGATAAATCACCATCTATTGTAAGAGACTTTAATAAATGTATTTTGTGTAGAAGATGTGTAGCAGCTTGTAAAAAAGTCCAAAATATCGGAGCTATTGACTGTATTAATAGAGGGTTTGAATCTTGTATTTCCACCGCAGGAGATAATAGCTTAAATGATGTTGATTGTACCTTTTGTGGTCAATGTATTGAAGCGTGTCCAACAGGTGCACTACACGAAAAAGATGATACGCAAAAAGTATGGATAAGGCTAAAAGACAAAGATACGTTTACTGTAGTACAAACAGCACCAGCGGTTAGAGCAGCCTTAGGGGAAGAATTTGGTATGCCAATTGGAACCAATGTAACAGGAAAAATGGTAACAGCCTTAAAAAAACTAGGCTTTGATAAAGTATTTGATACCAATACCGGAGCAGACCTAACAATTATGGAAGAGGCAAACGAATTTATTCATCGTTTTCAGGAAAATAAAAATTTGCCAATGATTACTTCTTGTAGCCCAGGTTGGGTGCGATTTGCAGAAAAAAACTTTCCAGACTTGCTAGACCATTTATCAACTTGTAAATCACCACACCAAATGTTTGGAGCTATGGTAAAATCCTATTATGCTAAAAAATATAATGTAGACCCTAAGAAAATTTTTATGGTATCGGTTATGCCATGTATTGCTAAAAAATATGAATGTTCCAGAGAAGAAATGGAAGTAGAAGGATTAAGAGATGTAGATGCTGTTATTACAACACGAGAACTAGCAAGAATGATAAAACAAGCCAATATCGAGTTTACCAAGTTAGAAGATAGCTTTTTTGAAGAACCAATGGGAGAAGCAACAGGAGCAGGTGCTATTTTTGGAACAACAGGTGGAGTAATGGAAGCTGCCCTAAGAACCGCAGCAGATACTTTGGAAGGAAAATCACTAGAAAACTTTACCTATGAAGCGGTACGTGGAGAAGAAGGAATAAAAAGAGCAACTGTTACCATTGCAGGAAAAGAAGTAAAAGTAGTAGTAGCTTCCGGTTTAAAAAATGCTAGAAAAATTATGGAGGAAATTAGGTTTGGAAAGGCAGATTATCAATTTGTAGAAATTATGGCATGTCCAGGAGGATGCATTATGGGTGGAGGACAGCCAATTAAAAGTTCTAAAATTCGTGCAGAAGTTGATGTACGTAAGTTAAGAGCCGATTGTTTGTATTCGATTGATGAAAAAAGTACCATACGAAAATCACACGAAAGCCCTGTTATGAAAATGTTGTATCAAGAATTTTTACAAAATCCAGGAAGCGAAATAGCACATAAATATTTACATACCAGTTATCATCCACAGAAAAAATATAATTTTTAAAGAAAAAGCAGAAAGGTCTATCACTTTTCTGCTTTCCACTCTAGAAAGGAAAACAAAATGGAACAATTTACAAACTGTAATATATGTCCACACCATTGCAATAGTAATAGAAAGATAGGACAAATAGGAAACTGTAAAGCAGGAGCAATGCCTAAGGTAGCACTAGTATCATTACATAACTATGAAGAACCTTGTATTAGTGGAAAAAACGGCTCTGGTACAGTGTTTTTTTCTAATTGTAATATGCATTGTGTGTATTGCCAAAACTATGAAATTAGCCAGCAAGGAAAGGGAAAAGAAATAAGTATAGAAAGGCTTGCTAGTATTTTTGTAGAAGAACAAGAACGAGGAGCCGAAAATATTAATTTAGTTACCCCCACTAGTTATGTACCTGCTATTATAGAGGCAATTAAGCTAGCAAAGGCAAAAGGAGTTACTATTCCTTTTGTATATAATACTAATGGATATGAAACGATAGAAACCATTCAAAGTTTAAAAGGCTATATTGATATTTACTTGCCAGATTTTAAATATGCTAAAGAAGAATTGGGTAGAATATATTCTAAAGTAAACAATTACCCATCCATTGCAAAAGAAGCTATTTTAGAAATGTATAAGCAAGTAGGTAAACCTGTTTTCAATAAAAAAGGAATGATGCAAAAAGGCATAATTATTCGTCATCTTATCTTACCAGGAGAAATAGAAAACACAAAACAAGTACTAAAATGGATAGAAGAAACTTTTCAAAATAATGTTTATGTTAGTGTAATGGCACAGTATTTTCCTACTTACTTAGCAAAGGAAAAAAACATATTAAATAGGAAAATAACGAAAGAAGAATACCAAGAAGTAGAAAACTATTTATACTCTTTAAATTTAGAAAATGGGTATATACAAGAATTAGGGGAACATGAAGAAGAATATGTCCCAAATTTTAACTTAAATGGAGTATAGGTGTTCCATTTTTTGTAAGTTTATGGTATACTAAAAGAATAGCAATATGCTAATTTTAAAATGCAAATTGCCTATCCATAGTATTACAGGAGGAATCAAAATGAGTAAAAATGGGCCAATACAAAGAACAAGAATGAAGTACTTTATAGCGCAACAGAGTAGATTTTGTGTAGATCAAATGAAAGAGAAATTTCCTGACGCTACACGGGAGCAAATAGAGAAAGTAATAGCAGACGTTGCAAGAAAAGGAGGAATTATTCCATTAAAAGGTGGGTACTATGAGGTATACATACCTCAAAAAAAGCCACGAGAGAAGGCATACAAATATAGAGAAGAAATAAGGAAGTATATTTTATCACAAGAAGAAATTTATATTCCTTGTATACGAAGAGACTTTTCTACAACACCAATAGTAATAAATCAGATTCTAGATGAATTGTTAGAAGAAAAAAAGATATTTCAAATAACAAGTACTAGGTATTGGATTAAACAACCAAACATTCCTGAAGTGAGTCCAAAAGTCAAAATACTAATAAATGATTACATTCGAGATCATGCATCGTTCAGGGTAACAGATGTGGTAAAGGAGTTTCCTTATGTACCATGTTCCGTTATTTACTTGATGATAGAAAATGCTGAAATAGTTGGCTGGATTGGAGACCAAAAAGGAGGATTTTATATAAAAAGATAGGTGATTTGCCAAAAGACACTTTCAAAATCGAAAGTGTCTTTTGTATTGCTACAAAAAAATTTCCATCTAAAATTCTTGCATCTTCTTGTATGTTTTGATATAGTAAAAGAAAAAAGGAGCATGAAGATATGGAAATACAAGTACTAGGTTCTACCAAACCACAATATACCATAAAAAAAGAAGAAGCTATATTATTTTCAGGAAGGTCTGCTGGAATTTGTTATATGCCGGATACCATAGAAGTATTATTTTCTGAAGCGGAAGAAAAAAGTAAAAAACGTGCACAAAACACTTTACAAAGTGGACATCATAGTGTATTTGACCATGTGACCTATCATTTTAGTTTAAGTAATATTCCTAAAATATTAGCAATATTACTAAATAATGAAGGAATGTATACTACCTCTGAAAAGTCAGCAAGATATACGAAAATGCAAACATCACCACAGGAGCAAAAGATATATGAAAAATGGATAGGTATTTTACAAGAGGAAATACAGCAAGCTTATCCAACCATAAAAGAAAAGCAAGTGCTAAAACTCGCACAAGAAAATGCAAGATATTTTATTAGTGTATTTACTCCAGCAACCAGTATGGAATACACTGTTTCTTTAAGACAATTAAATTATATTTTACGTTTTTTTGAAAACTATATTCAAAAAGAAGAAGATACAAGCTTTAGTAAAAAGCTAAAACCAATTTTACAAGAATTCTTAGAAAAAATGCAACCATTTCAAATAGAAGGATTAAATGCAGATTTTAAGAAAAGGGAACTTTCTTTATTTGCTAAAAGAAAGTATGGCGAAGAATTTGGAGAGTGCTATTGTACCACTTACCAAGGCACGTTTGCACAATATGCACAGGCACAAAGACATCGTACCTTACGTTATAAACTATGTATTCCCAAAGAAGCACAGTATTATGTTCCTATTATTCTACAAGGAAAAGAAAACCTAGTTTCCGAATGGGAAAAGGATATGAAATCATTAGAAGACCAGTATCCACAAGGAATGTTAATAGACATCGTAGAAAGAGGCACAGTAGACGACTTTATTTTAAAATGCAAAGAAAGACTCTGTGGTTCTGCACAATTAGAAATTATGTTACAAACCAAAGAAACATTAGATAAGTACCTAGAGAATACTCAACATACCAACCAAGCAGTATACGAATATTTACAACCATACGCATCTGGAGTGCGTTGCAAATTTCCAGACTTTACTTGTACAAGCCCATGCATTTGGGGACCAAATAAAGCACTAACAAGAAAAATTTAGTAGTGAGAATAACACATAGCAAAAGGCAGAATTCTGAATAACAGAAATTCTGCCTTTTTTAGGAGCGATGACTCCTTAACCAATAATGGACAAGGGATAAATAACGCATAAGCTGTAAAGTACAGATATCCATTTATACCTAAGTAAATCCTTACTGGAAATAAAGCTTTCAGACATGATTACATTTACCAGATAGAAAATAACAGGTAAAAATGGTCTTTCTTGTACCAAGCTAGTAGCATACATCCCATAAAATAAAGCAAATCCACAACCAAATGCAAAGAACAAGCTTTGCACCAATAGAAACCTGCTTACAGGAGCAATGCCACAGAAAAAATATTCCTTGTACTCTACAAATGAAGTTTCCTTTAGCAGTATTCTACGTAACCACTTACGAAACGAAAGGATAATACCTTTTAGCAAGTGGTACAGGAAAAATGGATTGAGTAAATGTGTTACCAAAATACCTGTAATGAGAATCCGTGCTACTGCGTTTGTCATAAAAAAACGCTCCTTTCCAACTGGAAAATAAAATTTCAACAAAAGTTGATAAAACTATTATACTGCATTTTACATAATGTGTCAAACAAATGCAACAAAATTCCCCGTCCCTTTTGTTGCAAAATTTCTGGAAAACGCTTGACAAATGCGTAAAAATAGTGTAAAGTATATTAGCATTACACATGAAGAGGTAGAAAATGGAGAAACTAGTAGAGATAAGTTTGTTATGTGAATATTATGGAAAATTGCTAACAGAAAGGCAATATCAGTGTATTAATGATTATTACAACAATGATTTGTCTTTGTCTGAAATTGCGCAAAACTATCATATTACAAGACAAGCGGTTAGAGACAATATTAAGAAGGGGGAAAAGAAACTTTTCGAATATGAAGAAAAGCTAGGATTTATGAAAAGGACGAGAACAGTAGACGAAAAAATTGCAGATATTTTATCTGAACTAATGAAAATAGAAGAAAACTCTTCCGATAAAAAAGTAGCCAAAATACTAGAACATGTGAAAAGTGAATTAAACTGTTTAGTTTAAAGGAGGAAAACAAATGGCTTTTGAGGGACTATCTTCCAAGTTACAAGAAATTACAAGAAAGCTAAAGGGAAAAGCAAGAATTACAGAAAGTGATTTAAAAGAAATGTTAAGAGAAGTAAAACTTGCTTTGCTAGAGGCTGACGTAAATTATAAAATTGTAAAAGATTTTATTCATTCCATCGAAGAAAAGGCGTTAGGCCAAGATGTACTTAAGTCTTTAACACCTGGACAACAGGTTATTAAAATTGTAAAAGATGAAATGGTAGAACTTTTGGGAGGTACAGAAAGTAAAATTAATTTTACACCAAACCCTCCAACCATTATTATGCTGGTAGGTTTGCAAGGTTCTGGAAAAACTACAACAGCAGGTAAGCTTGCGAATTTACTTAGAAAACAAGGAAAAAAGCCATTGCTTGTTGCTTGTGATGTCTACAGACCTGCTGCTATTAAACAATTACAAGTAGTAGGTGCAAGCCTTGGAATACCAGTATTTAGTAACGAAAATTCCAAAGATGTAGTACATATTGCAAAACAAGCATTAAATGTAGCTATCTCTAAACTAAATGATGTTATTTTGTTAGATACCGCAGGACGTTTGCAAATTGATGAAGAGCTAATGAATGAGCTAAAAAACATCAAAAAAGAGGTAAAACCACACGAGATTTTGTTGGTAGTAGACGCCATGATAGGTCAAGAATCTGTAAATGTAGCGAATACCTTTAATGAAGAACTTGGAATTGATGGTGTTATTCTTACTAAATTAGATGGTGATACACGTGGTGGTAGTGCGTTATCTATTAAAAAAGTAACAGGAAGACCAATTAAATTTATAGGTACTGGTGAAAAACTAAGTGAACTAGAAGTATTTCATCCGGACAGAATGACATCTAGAATTCTAGGCATGGGTGATGTGTTAGGTATTATAGAAAAAGCAGAAGAGGCTTTTGATGTAGAAGAAGCAGAAAAAATGGAAAAAGCATTAAAGAAAAAAGAATTAGATTTAGATGATTATTTAATGCAATTAAGACAAGTAAAAAAGATGGGTTCTTTTTCTTCTCTGTTAAAACTAATACCGGGAATGAGTCAAATTAAGGATTTAAAAGTAGATGACAAAGAATTTGTAAAAATAGAAGCTATTATTTGTTCTATGACCAAAGAAGAAAAGAAAAATACGAAGTTATTAAATGCTAGTCGTAGAAGGAGAATAGCAAATGGCAGTGGAACTACGGTACAAGATGTAAATAAGTTTATGAATTCTTTTGAGGCAACCCAAAAAATGATGAAAAAGATGCAAAATGACAAAGGGTTTAAAAACTTACTAAAAAATGTAAATCCGGAAGATTTGAAAAAATTTAAAATGTAGTTATTAATTTTAGTAAGAATATTCATTCTTATGAAAATATAATAGAAATAGATATAATTTGGGAGGTGAATTTGTAAAATGGTTAAAATCAGATTACAAAGAGTAGGTGCTAAAAAAGCTCCATATTATCATATTGTTGTTGCTGATTCTAAATCTCCAAGAGATGGAAAAATTATTGAACAAATTGGAACATACAATCCAATGGTAGAACCATCTGAAGTAAAAGTAGATGCAGAAAAAGTAGAAAAATGGATAAAAAATGGTGCAAAACCAACAGATACTGTTAAAAAATTAATTGAAAAAGCAAGCAAATAAGAGGTTAGCTAGAAAGGAAGACAAATGAAGGACGTTTTAGAAACCATTATTAAAGGATTAGTAGATGACAAAGAAAGCGTTTCTATTCAGGAATTAGAAGGCGAGAAAAGTATTGTTCTTGAAGTAAAAGTAGCAGAAAAAGATATGGGAAAAGTAATAGGAAAACAAGGAAGACTTGCAAGATCTATTCGTACTCTAATGAAAGCACTTGCTTCTAAAGAACAAAAACATATTACAATAGAATTTATTGGATAAGGAAAATAGCATGCAAGATTATATAGAAATTGGAACCGTAGTAAATACTTTTGGAATTAAAGGATTCTTAAAAGTAAATCCTTATACAGATGATATCAAAAGGTTTGAAAAACTACAGAAAGTTTACTTGGTAAAAAATAAGGAAAGAACTACTTATGAAGTAGAAGAGGTAAAATTCCAAAAAAATGTTGTACTCATAAAGGTAAAAGGGATTAATTCTATTGAAGAGGCTGAAAGAGTAAGAAATTATTCTGTGCAGATAGATAGAAAAGATGCCGTTCCTCTTCCAGAGGATACCTATTTTATTGTAGATATTATAGGAATGACAGTTTATGAAGAGGAAACTGGAAAAGAGCTTGGAATATTAGAAGATGTATTTCCTACCAAAAGTAATGACGTGTATGTAGTAAGGGATACCTTAGGAAAACAGCTGTTGCTTCCTGCAACTTATGAAGTAATAAAAACAGTGGATGTTCCTAATAAAAAAATGATAGTACATCTATTAGAAGGATTACAGTAGTAGGAGAAGGAAAATGAAATTTGATGTATTAACACTTTTTCCGGATATGTTTAATGTATTAAAAGAAAGCATTATTGGAAGGGCAACCAGAAATAAACAAATTGAAATTCGTATTACCAATATACGAGATTTTTCAAAAGACAAGCATAAAAAAGTAGATGATACACCATATGGTGGTGGTGCTGGAATGGTGCTAAAGCCGGATGTAGTCTATGATGCTTATGTTTCTATTCCAAAGGAAAAAAGTGCCAAAGTTATTTATTTATCTCCACAAGGCAAGACACTAAACCAAGCAAAGGTAGAAGAACTTGCAAAAGAAGAACATCTTATTTTACTATGTGGTCATTACGAAGGAATTGACCAAAGAGTAATTGATACTATAGTAGATGAAGAGATTTCTATTGGAGATTATGTATTAACTGGTGGTGAACTTCCTGCTATGGTGCTAATGGATAGTGTATCTCGTTATGTAGAAGGGGTACTTGCCAAAGAATCGGTAGGAGAAGAATCTTTTTCTGAAGGATTGCTAGAATACCCACAATATACAAGACCAGAAGTATTTATGGGAAAAAAAGTTCCAGAGGTGTTACTTTCTGGACACCATGCTAATATTCGTAAATGGCGAAAGGAAAAATCATTATTCAATACCTATCAAAAAAGACCTGAATTATTACAAAACCGAAAATTATCAGAAGAAGAAAAGCTAGTGATACAGCGTTTTAAGAAAGAAAGCAAAGAAAATTAAAATGAAGGGAAAGAGATGAAAAAAGTCATCCGACTTTCCAAATAAAAAAGGAGGATATAAAATGGATATTATCAAATCTATTGAACATGAACAATTAAAAAACAAAATTCCAGACCTTCATATTGGTGATACTGTAAGAGTACACCAAAGAATTAAAGAAGGAAATAGAGAAAGAATCCAAGTATTTGAAGGAATTATTATTAAAAAACAAGGGGGAGGATTAACAGCTACTTTTACTGTAAGAAGAATATCTTATGGTGTTGGAGTAGAAAAAACATTCTTAATTCACTCACCACTTGTAGAAAAAGTAGAATTAGTAAGAGTAGGTAAAGCAAGAAGAGCAAAATTATATTACCTAAGAGATAAAGTTGGTAAAGCTGCTAAGACAAAAGAAAATCTTGGTGCAAGAATTGAAGATAAAGAAATTGTACTAAAAGAAGACTTAGTAGAAGAACCAGCTGTAGAAGCAGTTCCAGAAGAAGCACCTGCAGTAGAAACA
The DNA here is from genome assembly GCA_930990125.1 of uncultured Clostridiaceae bacterium. GTDB lineage: Bacteria > Bacillota > Clostridia > TANB77 > CAG-508 > CAKNOI01. Next base: position 15,110 of record CAKNOI010000025.1, read on the forward strand.
GAAAAACCAGCAGTAGAAGAAGTTGTAGATACTGTAAAAGAAGAACCAGTAGAACAAGTAAAAGAAGAACCTGCAAAAAAAGAAGAAAACAAATAAATAAAAATAGGGCACATTGTTTTTTAGCAATGTGCCTTTTTTCTTATTTAATTTTCTTTGCTTATTTCTGCGTATTTTTTTAGTTTTTCATAAACAAGATAATTGATTGTTCCTGCTGGGAAATGTCCGTCTTTATCTTTTTTACCTGCTGGAACTCCTGTTAGTACTTCAATTCCTTCTTCAATAGTAGTAATAGCATACACATGAAATAATTTTTGTTTTACTGCTTCAATAATCTCATCAGAAAGATTTAAGTTCTTAATATTTTGAACTGGAATCATTACTCCATGGGAACCGTCTAAACCACGTAATTTGCAAATTTGGAAGAATCCTTCAATTTTATCATTGACACCACCAATTGGTTGTATTTCTCCTTTTTGATTTACAGAACCGGTAACAGCAATAGACTGGTTAATTGGTATTTCGGATAAACTAGATAAAATAGCATATAGCTCTGTACTAGAGGCACTATCACCATCTACTCCATTGTATAATTGCTCAAAACAAATGCTTGCGGTAAGAGAAAGAGGCATATCTTGTGCAAATTTTTCTCCTAAGTAGGCAGATAGAATAAATACACCTTTGGAATGGGTGGAACCAGACAAAGAAACTTCTCGTTCTACGTTGATAACACCACTTTTTCCGGTATATGTGTTTGCTGTAATTTTAGCTGGTTTTCCGAAAGAATAATCTCCAATACTCATTACCGTAAGACCATTAATTTGTCCTACTTTATAACCAGAAGTATCAATTAAAAGAGTATCTTGTTTAATCATTTCTAAGTAGTGCTGGTCGTATTTTTTAACCCTATCAATACGTTCTGCTAATGCTTTATCTACAAATTCTTTCGTAACAATTTTAGATTTTGCCATTTTTGCCCATGTACCTGCTTCGCCAATAACTTGGGAAAGGTCATTAAACCTTGTAGAAAGCTTATCTTGATTATCGGCTAGTTTAGAAGCATATTCCATTATTTTGGCAGTAGCTCCTCTATCTAAAGGTGGCAAATTTTCTTGCTCACAAAAACCGTGAATGAATCTAGCAAGTTTATTCATATTTTCTACGGTATTTGGTGCATCATCTTCAAATTCTACTTTAATCTTAAATAGTTTTCTAAAATCACTATCTACATTTAATAAGGTATAGTATAGGTTTTCATCTCCTACTAAAATTACCTTAATGTCTAGGGGAATAGGTTCTGGTTTTAAGGATACCATTACCATACTAGAGCGTTGGTCTGTTGCGTTTTCCAGAATTAATTCTTTAATACGCAATGCCTTTTTTAAAGCATCATAACATAATCCATTTTGTACTAAGTCTTTGGCTTGAAAAATAATATAACCACCATTTGCCATGTGAAGTAACCCTGGTTTTAGCATGGTATAGTCTGTTTTTAATGTTCCATAGTAATTTTCATATTCTAATTTTCCAAATAAATTGGTGTAGGAATAATTAGAATCCATTACAACAGGTGCTCCTTCTAATTTACTGTTATCGATAAATAAATTAACACGATAATTAAGCCAAGGTTTTGGTGTTTCCTGTCTTGGTCCTTGGGATACCATTTTAGGACTGTCCTCATTGGCAATAAAAAGGGATATATTTTTTAGAATATCTTGCTTTACGCCATCTAAAAATTCATTTATTTTACGATTTCGCTTAAAGCGAGATTTGATGGTATTAATGTGCACATTAATGGTAAGTAATGCTACATTAGATTGCCATTCTTCTACACGCTTTTCAGATTCTTTTTCAATTCCTTTAATTTGTGTAATAACATCCATAATCTGTTCTTGCACAATACTAGATTTATCCTCAAATTCCTTTTTGATGGATTCATCTAATTGCTCAAACTCTTCTTCTTCAATTGCTTTTCCATTTACAATAGGCATCATATAAATTCCGTTATTCACGGTTTTTACATGAAAACCATATTTACTAGATTCTTTAGTAAGCTTTTCTAATAAATCGTTTCGTTTAGCATCATATTCTTGTTTAATTAAAATTTTCTCTTTTTCAAAGTCATCGTTATTAAAAGTATTTTTAATATCTGTACGGATATCTTTAATAAAAGAATCCATTGCTTCCTTAAATTCTTTTCCTTGTCCAGCAGGTAGAGAAACAGCAACTGGTTCATTAGGATTGGCAAAATTATATAAATAGCACCAATCGTTTGGTATTTTTTTCTTTTTCGAAATTTTGTCCAAATAGTTTTTGGTGTACATTGTTTTCCCAACACCACTAGGACCTTCTATAAAAATGTTATAGCCTTTTACATTAACATTAAGACCAAATTCCAAAGCTTTAATACCACGGTCTTGACCAATTCCTGTATAAATTGGTTCTAACTCAGAAGTATCATTAAATTTAAAAACATCTGGATTAAAATAAGGTTTTAATACATTAACACTTAGTTCATTTTTTTTCATTGGTATGTTCCTTCCTTCTTTCATTGGTCTGCCAAAGGGGACGGGGAATTTTGGCAGAGTTTGTTTTTATTTGAAAATTGAAATATATTTTACTTTATAACAGTCTGCCAAAATTCCCCGTTTCCTTTGGCAGACTAAAAAAACTTAGTCATAATAATAGCGTCTTCTTGATGATGATAGTATTTGCTTCTGCGACCCATAGTCGTAAAGCCTGCTGTTTGATATAATTGGATGGCATATTTGTTGTTTTCGTTTACTTCTAAGGTAAGAGATTCTGCACCTTTTTCCTTGGCAAGCACAACAAAATGTTGTAGTAGTATGGTTCCAATTCCTTGGTTACGTTTTGTTTTTTTTACCACAATATTATTTAAGTGAAATTCTGTTAGTACCTGCCAAATACCACCAAAGCCTACAATTTCTTCTCCTTCTAAAGCAACTAGATAATAGGTATTGGGATTACGAAGTTCTAAAGCTAAGGTGGAAAGAGTCCAAAAGTCATCAAAATCGGTTAATAAAATAGGTGCTATTTGTTCTAAATGCTTCATACTCATAGAGGTAACATTAATTTCCATGAGATTCCTCCAATGCTCTTTCGGCTTGTGATTTTTTCAAATACAAAGGAGAAAGAATGCAAGTTTCTGTACAGTGATTTGCATAGTGATAATACGCTGCTTTTCCGATATTGCTTGCCTTTGCCTTACTTTTATCTTCTGACATAAATATGGCATTTTCTTTAACAGTAGTATGTATCAATTCCTGATGAATCATACTTCCATCTCCTAAAAAAATAATTTTTTCAGAAAAGGAAGTAAGCAGAGGTAAAATGGTAGTTATTGGTTCTGCTAAAAAAGAACCAATAGGTGTATAAGTATCTCCTTGTTTTCGGAAAAGTCCATAATAAACATTATTATTTTTAGCATCTAGCAAAACAGCAATTAGACCATCCGTATCTACGTTATAAGCAAGTCCTTCTAAAGAAGTAATTCCTAGAGCAGGAATACTTAAAGCATCAGAAAAAGCTTTTATGGTAGAAATACCAATACGAATTCCGGTAAAAGAACCAGGGCCCTTACTTACTGCAAATAAATCCATGTTATTTAAAGTAAGGTTTGTTTCTTGTAATACTTCCTGTATCATTGGCATTAGTCTTTCAGAATGTGTTTTTTGATTTTCGATATTTTTTTCGATTAAAACGTGGTTGTTTTCTAAAATACTAACACTACAAATATTAGATGCAGTATCAATACTTAAAATCTTCATACTTTTTCCACCTCGATTATTCTGGTATTTTCATTTTGAGAATCTTTTTTTAGGTAAATATGTGTATAATGAGGAGGCAATACTTCTGGCAATTGTTCGCCCCATTCTAGTATACAAATTCCTTTCGAAAAATATTCATCTCCACCAATGGCATAAAACTCGTCTGCATCTTCTAAACGGTAGACATCAAAATGAAAAATAGGGATTGCAGCAGAAGTATATTCGTTTATGATGGTAAAAGTAGGACTAGAAATTTCCTTTTCTAATCCAAAATACGACAAAATACCCTCTGTAAATTTCGTTTTCCCAGCACCCAAATCACCGAGTTAAAACAATAGTATCACCTAATTGTAAATGAGATGCAAACTCTTTTGCAAACTGTATGGTTTCCTCTGGGGAATGTACAATATATTGTTTCATTTTTTTCCTCATTTTCTTACAAAATTCTTTATTCGTATTCTATCGTAAGATAGGGAATTTGTAAAGATAAAATTAGAAAAAGAAGAAAGAAAAGAAGTAAAAAATTTTTCAAAAAACTATTGCTATTTTTTAAAGAATAGTATATAATACATTTCGTTGGTGATAATAACAGAGAGGAAATACCTGTTCCCATCCCGAACACAGAAGTCAAGCTCGGATCTTAAACACTTTTTCATAAGCAAAAATTTCGTAAGCATTAAAAATGCTTA